>CAZDQC010000055.1:8775-20744 GCA_964507245.1 uncultured Rhodospirillaceae bacterium | reverse complement strand
CCGCTATCGGAAGCGATTCAAAGCGGCAGCGCGGACCAACAATACCTGCATTGTTAACGAGCGCATCAAGTGTACCCAGCTCAGCGTCGACGGTTTCGAACAATCGGCTGACATCGGCGGGCTTGCTAATATCGGCTTGCACCGCAATGGCATGGGATCCTCTTTGTTTGATATCAGCGACAACTGCGTCCGCTGCCGCTTCGGTGACTTGGTAGTTCACGCAGACAACATAGCCCATTTCACCCAGCATGCGGGCCGTTGCGGCGCCAATCCCCCGGCTAGCACCGGTAACGACGGCAATCTTATTATTTTCGGCCATGTAACGTCTCCTGTATGAAATCTTGACTTTAACGATCGTTAACGTGCCACTACTGTCGAAGCAAGAGCTCGGCAAATGCAGCCTGACACTTCACTTCGACTCGAGCCAATTTCATTATAGCGTTCCGGTTGCAGGCATTGATATGTGCGTTGCCACACAGGGGGTAATGGATTGTGGCTGAGGCAAGTCCGCAGCGGACCCAATGTACGTAGAGGATAGGGGTTAGACGCACCTCGACACGCTCCAAGAGTTGGCGGATAGGCGGGAACAAAGTAACAAGACCAAACGTGAAAGATAAATCCGGCTGCCGGTCGTAGACAGCCCCGTCAGGGCCGTGACAACATTGTCCAGAATTTGTTTTGGTAGATGAATTTGACCAATTTTTTAGCGAGGTAGCATGGCCGAAAGGATCGAAATTCTCAATCCACCTGGGTTAGGACCGGCTCAGGGTCTTTATTCGCAGGCGACGTTAGTGCCAGCCGGCCTGGATACGTACCATATCGCCGGTCAATTAGCGGTCGGCAAGGATGGCAGAATCGTTGGTGTCGGCGATTTTGAAACTCAGTTTCACCAAGTCTACACTAATTTGGGTGATGTTCTGGAGGCGCTCGGCGAGAACTATGACAGTATTATCGTCATGCACACCTTTATGGTGCATTCACAGTCGATCCCAAGGTTCATGGAATTGCGCAAAGCCCTGTTCCCGACCATATTCACCGGACCCGACTTCCCGCCCAACACTCTGTTGCTGATCGACCGGCTGGTTAAGGAGGAGTTCGTGATCGAGGTAGAAGCAGTTGCCGCGAAGCTCAACGGGTAGCGCTTTCTGTGTCTACGGGCGCGGATGAGAAGGTGAGGTTTCTGTGCAGTTTTAATACCCTTAACGATATCCATGACTTCTACAACAGGTGATTGTGGCCCAACGGCCAATCCCACATTGGGGAGCGAAGCCGAATTGAGTTAATCGATGATTAACAAAGACGTGTGCTATTTACAGACTTCATTAAATATTAGAATTGATAGAGGCGGCCCACGGCTGACGGCACAACTTTGTCGCCAAATGCGTTGACGAGGGCTGTAACAGCTCGAAATCCAGTGCAATGAGCCGGAACGATAATGTCTAAATCGAATTCCGCCATACGGGCGATGGTATCGGGAATGATCGGTTCGATTGCCGCACCAGAGAGATGGAAACCTCCCATTACGCAATACAGTCCCACATCGTTAAAATGAGATTTGGCATCTTCCAAGACATTCACCACTCCAGCATGGGAACAGGCGGAAAATAGCACGACACCCTTCTCTTTCACATGCACCGCCAGATAGCGTTCGTCCATGATCCAAGGATCAGGTTCCCAATCCTGGCTATCTGGGCTCGTCTGGCGCATATGATTTGGAAACCCGACCTCGAACGGCGTAACACGCGGAATTTCGCCACTGATAAAGAAACAATTATCAAGTACGGTTTGTGCGCTCGTCGAACAGCGCACATCAGCGCCAAGTGCGGTCAGTTCGGCTTCCGTGGGCACATCCCGGAAGGGCAGCACAAAACCGTTCGGAAACTGTATGCCACGACGGCAAAACATATCCGGGTGCATGAAAAAAGGAATTTTCCGATCCTCGGCTCCGGATTGCATCAGCCTTAGAGCGGCCAACAAACCGCCACCATGATCCCAATGCCCATGAGATAACATTGCCGCTTCTATGTCATTAAACTCTACCCCTAATTTTTCTCCATTTCGTTCTAACGTATATTCTTCCGGCCCGGCATCGAACAGAAAAGAGTGGCTATCAGAGCCAATGTGCGCGGTGATAACGAGAGAAAGACCATGATGTGCGCAACACATGCAGTCACCGCTCCAGGCTTTCATGCCGAGGCCGGTTAAGGTTTGAATTTCGTGCCCGACGGTATCAGGCACCGATGACAGATTGTCCGTGACGTTATCAACTAGGACGCGAACCTCAATCTTGTCGACAGGCCGAAGCAATTTCGCCGTATCTGTCATGGTCAGCACCCCCCAAATAATCTATAGACCCGGTCTATAATCGAAACCTAATACCGGTACAACAAGTCCTTGAAATTACGAAAACGTAGGACTGCAAACCGTGCACTTATGGAAGATTTGAAAAATTCAGTAACTTTATGCTTTCAAAAAGTTTGTGGCACCTGGTCGACGGCCAGATAACGTCGGCCACAAGGATCGAAGTGGAAAAGGGCATTCTTCAAGGAAGTAGAAGCGGGTACAACGGACCAACTTGATAGCGAGAGTGCTGCGGACGCCGATGTTCAGGTACCGTAAAATCCGGCCAAATATAGAAATAAGGGCGGAGAACCCTTCAAAGAGCATTACTCGGGCGACGTAGTGTACGCCACATATGAGAAGCCGGTGTATTATCGTTGCCAAGACCGGCCTCAGGTTGTTTGAAGTTTCGAGCAATTATTCCTTCAAACTGCTCAATCTGGATGACTAAATTAGGATCAAATGAATACAGATCGTTAACACAGATCATCCTGCCGGTCATATACCATTTATGTTTTTTTGCTCGTTCATATTCCTCAATTATATATGGTTCCAGAGTGTAGTCGCCACCAAACATCTTTATATACGCCTGCGGATATTCGTATCCAACGCTTTCATCGGGGAAAAACCGCAGAGCTTGGTGGACACGAATGGCCCAACTAACTTCTTCATCTACATATGGCTCAATCATCTGAGCACCCCAATAACCATGATCGGAACGGATAAAACCAGCTACCGCAACATCATGTAGTAGGCATGCCAAAATAATTTTTTCCGAGTGTCCATTCTTCTGCGCCAGGTTTGCGCTTTGCAGCAAATGTTGTTGCGCCGGAGCAAATCTGAGTTTGAAAAAATCTATAAGTGTAGGTTTATCTGGCATTGCTGGCAGGCGGGGGTCTTCACCCATCATTAATAACTGCTCGCCATCGCCAAACCCCACGCCCAAAGTTTGCTCGCCATCAGCCAAATGATACAGCAGTGATTTGGTCACCAGACGATCACCTAATTGTCGCATCTGTTCTATTTCTAAATTTTCTGTGAACGCAGCAAATGACTGTTCTTCTGGCATCGTGAGTTTCTCCATATTCTTGAAGCCAATCATATCAGAAAGTAGACTCGTGAGGTTTGCGAAATTTTGTAAGGGCGATCAGTATTTTATAGAAGATCATATTTGGGAGATAGGAACGATGACAAACGAGATTTACACCCCGAGCAGGGAAGAGCTGAATGCCAGGATTGGCCGGTATGACGATCTTCAGGCGATGTCGACGGAGGGTGAACTTGGTTGGGTTGGTCAGGATGCCATGGACGTTTTCTTCGCCCGCAAGATCATGCCAGTGATCCTCGATGATACCAAGAACCCGTTCGGCAACATCGCGCCAATCTTCGGCGCTGCTGGAGCGACGATGTTCATCTCCGTCATGCCGCCGGGTCAGGGGCCATGCCTGCATTCACATAACACCACGTTTGAAACCTTCATGGTGCTGCAAGGCCGGATCGAATATCGGATTGGTGATCCGATCGCTCATCGGGTCACCCTTGATAAGTTCGATACATTTTCCTGTCCGCCGCAGGTCTATCGCGAGTTCAGTAACGTAGGCGACATCGATGCAATCCAACTGACTGTTATCACTGGTCAAGGAGAGAACCGCGATGACGTCTCGATCGCCCATTCCGTCGAAGTAGAGGTCGGCAAAGATTATGGCGAGAAGGTAGTCAATGCCTTCCGCAACGTGTTCAGCTTCGATCCGCCACTCCAGAGCTAAGGCCTGGCTGCGGACCATGGCAAAATCGGGACAGAATATTAAAATGTGAGGGGCCAGGGCCGGATAACCCAGCCAAATCCGATCAGGGAAATCCAATTCAGAAACAGTTGAGCATGAGAGTATTGGCGTCTATTCAAACGCCAGGCCCCTAGTAAATGAGTAACGGAGCTTAGCGTGGTCGAGATAGCCTGGCGGCATGCTGAATTGACGTTAACACAAATTGGTGGAGGCAGGTTTCGTGCAAATTGAAAAACTGACAATTAAAGGTATTCGGGCGCGACCAGTCGTAGTTAAGCTTTCACGACCTGTGACAGCTAGGATTGCTACGATCACTGATTGGCCTTTGATTTTGATTGACCTTTACACCGATGAGGGCGTCACTGGTCAAAGTTATCTGGAGCCGTACATTGTAAAATCGATGAAGTATCTCATACCTGCCTTGAATGACCTTGGTGAGTTGTTGAAGGGTCAAAAAGTGGCGCCTATCGAGCTTTATGAGTCGGCTCAAAAATCCCTCCATTTTGTGGGCTATGGCGGGTTATCAATGATCGCGGTTTCGGGACTCGATATGGCAGCTTGGGACGCTCTGGCGAAGGCGGCTAATCTGCCACTGTGTGTTCTTTTAGGAGGCTCTATCGGCCCCGTAAAATCATACAATAGCAACGGCCTATGGCTGAAGGAACCTGATGCAGTTGCTTCGGAGGCTTTGGAATTGCAAGCAGAAGGCGATTTTAGGGCACTTAAATTGAGGCTTGGTAGAGAAAATCCGAAAGACGATCTAAATACGTTGGAGGCCGTGCGCACTAGTTTGGGGTCTGAAATTGAACTCATGATCGATTACAACCAGGGCTTAACCATGGCGGAGGCTATGTCACGGTGTCACATGATAGACGAACTAGGGCTAAGTTGGATTGAGGAACCAATAGTATACGACAATCTAGATGGCTATGCTCAGCTAGCGGGTGACCTTAAGACCCCGGTTCAATTAGGCGAAAATTTTTATGGCCCCCGGGATCTTCACATGGCGATTCAAAAGCAGGCTTGCGATTTTGTCATGCCGGATTTTATGCGGATTGGAGGTGTTACAGGATGGCTCCGTTCAGCCGCTATCGCTGGGGTTGCAGGCGTTCCCATGTCAACTCATTTATATCCGGAGATTGGTGCCCATGTAATGCGTGTAACTGAAACAGCGCATTGGTTAGAATGGCAAGATTGGGCCAATCCAATTTTGCAAACGCCCTACAAAATTAGCGAAAGTTTCCTCCATATTCCCGACGTTCCAGGCGTCGGACTTGAGTGGAATGAAGATTTAATCGCCGCGAACATTATTGAATTTTAGCAAGGCGATCGGCGTTAGTATTACAGCCTCGGTTACAGTCAAATATCGTTATGATATACGGCAAAGGCATTCCCTAGAAATACCCTAGCCGTCAGGTCAGGCAGCGCTGGCTGGATGGACTGATTGTCTGTGGGTGAGCGTTAGTTTCTGAAAAAATTAGTCAATCGGACTGAACATAATCTTCACTGCTGTAGGCTTGGCTTTTCTTTAACGCGCCTTCTGGCAACCGGTACCATTTTTGTTTTGAAGCGCAATAGATGTTGTTGGGGCTCGTAATCCAAGTTGTGTCGTCAAAAGTTCCTACTGCTAGGCCTACGCGACCGGGCTGTGCTTCTGCCATGGTAACCACAGTAGTCCCGCAAACATTACAAAATTGAGACTGGACCGTGCGTCCAGAATCAGCTGTCCGTGCGTAGGTCGTCATATCTCCCTGTAAGATTTTTACGGAGTTCTCGGACCAGTAGCTACCCATCTTGAACGCGGACCCTGTGAGACGCTGACAGCCTTTACAATGACAATTGTGTATTAACTCTGGTTCACCATTAACCTCATAGCGGATGGAGCCACATGCGCAGCCTCCGGTGCGTTTAGTCATTGATGATCTCCTTCTAGATTCGAAAACAATTCTTCAGCGTTATTGGACTGTTTTGAGTCAACATCGCCCGCGTCCATTTCCTGTATCGTATTAAGCTCAAGAGAATAAAACAAATGCGAGGTTTACACCGATTGATACGTCTTCATAACTACCCCAATTTAATTCAAATTAAAGTGATTTTCCGAATTGGGTTAACGGGGAAATTAAGGACATTCCTCTGGGAGTCTATATAAGGGCCACGCATGAGACGATGAGACCAACTTGAAAGACAACAATATAGGTATACCAATAAGGTGCCACATAATTGCCCTTGCTATGTTTCGCAGACTCCGTACAGGGGATTTGATAGTCTTTTGGAATGTTTGTGTTGGGGCTGACCGCCGATATATTAATTTGCTCTGTCTACCCAATTATGTGGAGTAATCATGCCACGACTACCGGAATTAAAACCCACTAATGCGTCTCCGGCTGTACGCCAAATTATGGCAGAACAGGAGCGACACTTCGGTTTCGTTCTTAACCCGATAAAACAGATGGGTTACTGCCCCACTATTTACGAAGGTCAGGCGGCCCTTTCAAAGGGAATTGACGGGGCCGGGCAAATAGAAGGTAGCCTTTGCTCGCTAATCTATATGCGGGTAGCTACGTTAAACGGTTGCCCGTTCTGACTAGACATCAATGCGTCCCGTGGGATGCAACAAGGATTGACAGAAGAAAAAATAAGCACGTTGGGTGATTACACCCAGAGTTCCTACTTCTCGCCCCGCGAGAAACTAGCCCTGACCTATGCTGATCGCATCACGTTAAGTGATCAGGATGTTGATGACGAGTTGTTCGCCAAGCTCCAAGACGAGTTTTCTGAACCAGCAGCTATAGTCGAATTGACCGCAATCGTGGCTTTCGAGAACTTCAGAAGCAAGTTCAATCACGCTCTGCAAGTAGAGGCCAACGGCATTTGTCAGGTGAAGCTAAGCCTTTAATGTAACAGGCGCCTCCTGGCTGCATTCATGTGGTTGGCTACTCCGGTGGGGATGAAATACTGCGCAAAATTTGTCGTCCGGTTATCGGATTGTTTGACGAAGGTGCGGTGCTGATTGGAAGAGGGCATCCAAGAAACGCCGCGCCAGATCATGCATTGCCGGGTCCTCGCTGGCCCGGGGGCCTCCAACATTTAAGCAACCAATGCCGTGTCGGATCAGCCACCACCGGGTCCGCCGCAATGATCCCACCATGGTGGGGTCTTGTACCAGGCGGGGCCGGATACCGCCCAATGCCCTGGTAGTCAGCGCCGTGCCACCTCTAGGCCTACTCCGAACCAATACCAAGGTGCCATCTGAATCACGCATGTTTAATAGGGTTCTACAGCAGGGCCGAACCAATGGTGCGGGTTGCAACGGATAGCGGGAGTGGATCTGCCCGTCCTCGGCCGAACGACCGCGTGGACACCAGCCGCCGATGACCAGGCCTGCAGCTAGTGCGGCGTCCAATGCCGCCCGGTCGACCCCACTTTGACCGCCCGAAATCACCTTACGCAAACCAAGATAGGCCGCCTGCCGCCGCGGTTCGGGAATTATCATGGTCGTCTAAACATCGGGTATGACTTTTTCATGAGCAAGTGTCGCCACCAAATAATTAGGCGATTAACGATCTTCCGTATCCAGAAAGATAGTGACGGGTCCGTCATTTACTAGCCCCACCTTCATATCCGCGCCAAACTTCCCCGTCTCCACGATGATGCCGTGTTTGGTTAGTAGACCACTAAACAGTTTGTATAGCCTGTTGCCTTCCTCAGGACGGGCAGCGTGAGAAAAACCTGGCCTGTTGCCACGGCTGGTATCAGCTGCCAACGTGAACTGGCTGACCACTAGTGCTGATCCACCGACGTCCAAGATGGACTTATTCATCTTTCTCTGTTCGTCATCGAAGATGCGCAGATTAGCCACTTTACGGGCGAGAAATTCAGCCTGTTCATCAGCATCGCCATCCATGGTGCAGACAAGCACTAACAAGCCCCTGCTTATCTGGCCGATAGTCTCACCATCTGCCACGACGCTGGCTTCGGACACACGCTGTATCAATGCTCTCATGGCACCTAATTGAACTGATAGGCGGCTTCCTTATTAAGTATTACACAGCAGTCGAACATCTGAAGCAGTTTATCGGGTTTAGCCTCCTTAGATTATCAGCCATCCCGTTAATTACCATTACGTATGACCCAAATATCTTTGCTTTTGCTGCCAAGTAGCAGGAAAGAGAAAACACAGGCAGTTTATAAACTATGAGTCTGACCCAATGCGTAATACAAATACAAATAACATGATTCTTAACGGCGATTGCTATCCATGGGTAAATTTCTGATTACCATAATTACCTTTATCCTATTGGGCTCTTCAGCTAGCTCCGGACAAGATGCATTTATTTTAAGATCCGAAGGACTACAAACTCTCCCAACGAAATATATGAGCTTTTCTGAGAATTTGAATGAAAATGCAAAAATTTACGATTTGCAGAGTGCTTCTTGGAATTCAGAATTAGCAACAAGCCAATCTTATGTAGATGGTTATTGGGTAAGATTTATAATCAAAAACGAGACAAATGAAACCGCAATTGGCATTAATCATAATTGGAACCAAGAGAAAAAAATCTTCGTCTCAACCAATTTGGGTATTAAGGAATATCCTTATTGGCGTCACGGAGTGAACGCCGCTTTCGATGATGGCAGAATATTAGGCCAATACAAAATACAAATTCCTATAGGTACCTCAGCGGTTATTTATGATTTTTTCAGAAGCAAACCATTTGATCGATATTATGGCGCGGTTGGCGGGCTGGATCGAATGACTATTGGTCTATGGAAAGATGTTAGAATTCGTGAATTTTTTAGGATAGCTAGCAATATTACATTTATCTCCATTGGCTTAGCCTTTGGGCTTTATTACCTATTTGTTTTCATGGTTTCAGGGGGAAATTATATTTGGTTGAGTTTAACAATATTTCAAGCCACTGCAACTGTATCACTAACTCAATCACCTGCTATGCTTGTTGGGATCGACAGATGGTGGGCGATTAGTGAAATTAGTTTCTGCTTTTATTGTCTATTTTTTATTTTTATGCTTCAGTTTCTAAGACAATCTCTAGAAATGAGGAGATATTTCGCAAAAATAGACAGGGTATTTTCAGTAGTTATTTATTTTTACGCAATTATGTTCGTTATCAACTATTATTCTGGGATGCAGTGGCCCGGTGAACAACAATTTGACCTCAT
Source organism: uncultured Rhodospirillaceae bacterium (assembly GCA_964507245.1). Taxonomy (GTDB): domain Bacteria; phylum Pseudomonadota; class Alphaproteobacteria. The sequence continues at coordinate 11,439 of CAZDQC010000055.1, read as the reverse complement.
CAAATACCCGCCGGATCACCAGGGGCCAGGATTAGTCAAATTAAAGTATCTTACTGTACCTTTTTGTATTTGTTTGTTGGTTTCAGTTATTTTGTCCGTTATTACATGGTCGCGAGGCAGTAAGGCGGCCAAATTTATGTTTTATTCCTTTATGCAACCATTATTAGCAATTCCAATAACACTTATCACATTTGCATTCTACGGTTACACATGGGTCACAATGTTGGTGGGCTCAACCAGTGCCGGAATTTTGTTTCTATCCATGTTTATAACCTTCGGACTTGCCACCGCACAGCAAATTAATGAACTAAAACGTCTCGCATTATTACAACAAATTAAACTTACTGAAGCATATCAGCGGTTTGTTCCAAAACAACTTTTAAAAAACTTGAGGAAAGATAGTATTCTGGATGTGAACCTAGGCGATCAAGTGAATATGGAAATGAGCATTATGTTCTCCGACATCCGCTCATTCACTTCGATTTCTGAAAAAATGAGCCCAAAGGAGAATTTTGGATTCGTTAATACCTACCTAAATGAAATGGGGCCAATAGTTAGGGCCCATGGTGGCTATATAGATAAATTTATGGGAGACGGTATAATGGCGTTATTCCCCGATTCACCGTCTGAGGTAGTTCGTGCAGCTGTAAAAATGCAGCAAGAATTAGAAAGATTAAACCTAGATAGTGTTATTTACATAAGGAATCCTGTTCGGGTCGGAATAGGTATTAATACTGGAATGATGATGCTTGGAACCATCGGAGAAGCAGACCGTATGGAAGGTTCGGTAATCAGCGATGCTGTAAACCTAGCCTCTAGGCTTGAGGGATTAACTAAGTTGTATAAATCCCAAATTCTCATAAGTGAAGATACATACTCCAAATTAAAAACCGGTATGTTTTATACACGCCTCGTCGACTTTGTAGCTGTAAAAGGAAAATCTAAAGCTGTAAAAATTTATGAGGTAATGGATGGCGAACCAGCCGGTATTTTGAAACTAAAATTGGAAAATTTATCTGCATTCACGGATGCAATCGAAATGTTTCAATGCCAAGATATCGCTAAAGCACTCGACCTTTTTAATCAGTGCAAAGGAAATAATCCGTCAGACGGGGCGGCTGATTACTACGTCCGTCGATGCAATAAATTGATAAAAGAGGGATGGGACAAGAATAATTGGGATGGCATTAACCATATGGAAATTAAGTGATGGGTCGAAGAAAAAAACTAGTAGGCATTATTTTCGGTGTGATTATGGTTGCTTGTTTGTTATTTTTCGGTACTGGTTGTGAGCAATTTGGATCAGTGCCCAAAGGATCTAAACTAGAATTCATTTCTCAATCAAAAAATTATGACCAAGAATTGTCTCAGTTTGTTAATCTGAGGCCCAGGATCCTGGACACTATGGGTAAGGGACACGAGTTCTGGAGTAACCCATTGAAGAGATTAACACATAACTTTTTTTTCAATCGCAACCAGACTGAACCATTAATGGCTCTGCCAGAAGACGGGGGACCTGTTGGGTCTGATTTTTTAGATAGTAAAAATACTATAAAATTCATTTGGCTTGGCCACTCAACGATTTTGGTGTCAATGGACAATAAAATCATTTTGATCGATCCGGTATTTTCCCAATCGGCTTCCCCTTTAGAGGGGTTTTTAAATAGGTATCAACCGGCAGCATTGTCATTAGAGCAACTTCCTAAAATTGATTACATCCTAATTTCACACGACCATTACGACCATCTTGATATGAAAACCATAAAGAAATTTAGAAATAAAGATGTAAAATTTATTTTGCCCCTTGGTGTAGCGTCCCACCTTGAAAGTTGGGGCGTTAAGGCTTCTCAAATTGTTGAAAGGGATTGGTGGGGCGATGCGAATATCGATGGGTTGTCCTTTATTTGTGCGCCAGCACAACATTTTTCCGGCAGGATGGGACCAATTAATAAAATGAAGACTTTGTGGGCCTCATGGATCGTTAGAAGCAAAAATAATAGTTTTTATTTCAGCGGCGATTCTGGTTATGACGCTCATTATAAGAAAATTGGCCAGAAATTTGGACCTTTTGATTTGGTGTTTATGGATAGCGGTCAATACAATATCAGATGGAAAGCCGTTCACAATATGCCAAACGAAGTGATACAGGGTTTCCTCGATCTAAAAGGTCGGCATCTCGTTCCGGTTCATTGGAGTATGTTTACCCTTTCACTACATAATTGGTATGACCCAATCGTTGAAAGTTCTAAAAGAGCAAAAGCATTGGGTTTATCCATCATGACCCCGAGGCTCGGGCAAGTGGTGAGATTAGATAGTAAGAATTTTTTCGAAAAATGGTGGGAAGATTTAGTTGGCAATGATTTGTAGGCAAGTTGAACTCCCAAACGACAGGTAAATTTGGGCAGCGGGCCGGTAACGCAGCAGGAATTATATTTTGCCAAAAGTGACATTGAGTGAGATTGAAGAAACGGTAAATACTGCTTTGGAGCGGCACGGCGCTTTGCCTTGGATTGCAGCTGAGGTCGCGCGGGCCGTACGCAAAGCCGAGGCCGTTGGAAATCTTATCTGCGGCCTCTATTACCTGGAGAGCTATTGTAAACAATTGCAAAACGGCCGGGTCAAAGGGGATGTGGAGCCCGTTGTGACGCGCCCTCGTCCTGGAGC
>CAZDQC010000055.1:0-8675 GCA_964507245.1 uncultured Rhodospirillaceae bacterium | reverse complement strand
TTGGCAATGCAGTTTGACCAATCCACAACAACAGTTGCCCTAGGAAAAATCACTATGGCAAAGGCTGCCGGCGAGCAAATTCCCGAAGGCTGGGCTGTGGACATCGAAGGAGAGCCCACAACTGATCCCGAGAAGGCTATTACGGGGTCACTCGTCAGTATGGGCGGCTATAAAGGCTGGGGGTTCGGCCTGATGGCAGAGTTGCTGGCGGCAGGTTTGACCGGCGGTGTGGTTAGCCGGGAAGTGAAACCGCTGAAGGCGCTTGAGGGACCTCCGCATGACCTGGGCCAATACTATTTACTTATGGACCCAGGAGTGTCTGGTGAATTTTTCAAGCGTTTGCAACAGGTTGATGGAGCCGTAGCACTTGATAAAGACGCGCGAATGCCGGGGCAGGGCAAGCGCGAACAGGATCCAGTAGAGTTGGAAGATACTGTCTGGGAGCTGACCCTCGCGCTGGCGGGTCTGAAATGATTCGGCTTTAAGGTGATCCTAACTTTGATCGAATTTACATTTAGAAAATGGTTTTGTATTCGGCTTTCGTAAGAGCATTTTCAAAAATTTATATATGTTTTCCTTGCAATCCTGAGCATCAACCTAATCTAAAGGAATGCGTTCTAGTCCAGTGGGGCTAGGCACTTCAACGCATCACCAAGCCTGGCGAGGAAAAGGCGTCAGCGACCGGCCGCACCGCATCAATATTCGCGGCGGCACGCCGAACATGCTGCGGATGTGCACGACTAAAGGTACTGGCCGCACCGAGAACGAGATCTTCACGCAGCCGTGGACCGATGATCTGCAAGCCAATGGGCAAACCATTTTGATCGAAACCACACGGTACGGACATCGCGGGTAGCCCGGTGACAGAGAACGCATAGGCGGTGAGAAAGATATCGTAGTAACGCGCAACCGCCGCCTCACCAACGTGACCCGGCAACGGAGCGTCGAGACGAAATGCAGTATCGCCGACGGCTGGCGTGATCATGTAGTCATAGCGCAGCAGAAAGCGGCGCACACGGTGCCAGTAGTCGGAGCGCAGGCGCTCTGCGTTGGTCACCTCACGCACGTCGACTTCCATGGCATCTTTAATTTGATTGAGCAATGGTGAGGTCATTTCTGCACCGTCCGCTTCGTACCGATCTATGTAACGCCCGATCATTCCGAAGCTTCGAGTGCCGCGAATAATGGCAGTAAGGTCAGTGGTGTCAAAGCAATCTTCTTCGACGACACAACCGAGTGTCGAGAAACCGTTGGCCGCCGCGCGCACGGCAGCTTCCACATCCGGCGCCACGGGCACTAAGCCACCCATATTAATGCTAAGTGCTATGTGTTTGCCTTGCAGATCGAGGCCATCACGAGCCGCACTAACAAAATCTAATCCCTGATCGGGCAATGACGTCGGATCGCGGTCATCACTTCCAGCGAGTACCGATAGCGCGAGACCTAGGTCCTCTACGTTTCGCGTCAATGGACCTTGGACGTGTTGCACCAGCGTATCCCAGGCGAACTCCGTCGGATAGAACGGCACCCGACCCGGCACCGGGCGAATGCCGAACAAACCGTTAAAAGAAGCAGGAATACGAATCGAACCACCCAAATCAGTGCCAAGCCCGATCGGCGCGAAACCCGCCGCGACCGCGCATCCAGTGCCGCCACTCGATCCGCCAGCCGTACGGTTCACATCCCATGGATTGCGGGTCGTGCCAAAGACCAAGTTGGATGTGTTCACGTCATGTGCAAATTCCGGCGTGTTGGTTTTGCCAAGCAACACCCCTCCCGCAGCACGCATGCGTTCGACACTGGTAGCGTCCTCATCCGGTATATGGTGTTCGAGCAACTTCGAGCCAAAAGTGGTGCGAATACCTCGTGTGACGATGTTGTCTTTGACGAGAAACGGCACCCCTTCAAGTGCCCGCGGTGCTGCACCGGATGCGCGTCGCGCATCGATCGCATCGGCTTCGACCAGCGCCGCAGCATTCGGTGTGCACAGCGCATTGAGTGTCGGATTCAGCAGCGCAATGCGCGCAAGCATCGCTTCAGTGACGTCGCGCGCCGTGCGTTTTCCGGCACCGATTGATTGCGCAAGTTCTGTGGCCGAGGCCAGCGTCAAATCCTCATTCATCCGTTCGTATCCTCAGTGACTGTTTGCAGCAGTTACTTAGTCGCGGGTACCGTGAACTGACTGTGATCCATGTGGATTTCGCGACGACAAAAACGCCACTCGCCCTCCTCGTGCACAAGTGTGTCCTCGTACACACCCATGTCAACGAGCACCAGCGCCAGCCCTGGCGGTGCCTCATAGGCATGTAGGTAACAACGCCCGCGCACCGTTGTTGAATCGATATGTTCGAGGTGTAATCCACTGTTCCAATGGCGACGCACGCGCCCCTCCCGACGTGCCTTGTCCTCACTCTTGAAGCGATGCAAATCAGCACGTCCGCGCACACTCATCGACAGCGTCGGAATGCACAGTTCGCCATCGGCGCTAAAGCAACTAACGAACCCATCAGCGTCACCCGCATCACTACACAGTGTGTAGTAAGCGTACAGATCCTGAATATCGGTGTAGTCCTGGGCGACGAGCGGCGTGGGTCGAGGCATCGGAAGCTCCTTTCAATTAAGCGCGGTGAAAGCACTCATTAACAGTCAAGCGAAACGTAGTATAGGACACCGATTGAATACAGTTTCGCAGGTTTCGTCGCACCGCTGAGAAATAGCGTACGAAAACGACAAAGAAGAACAAAGAACGTGTGCCATTCCAGAAGGTCTAGCTGAATGCGCAGTATTATCCCTAGGCTAACTACCCTTAGCCTTTGGAAAACCATTTGAAAAATCGCGTAACGGCTAATACTCGTTGAACATCCGCTGCAGTTCCGATGATTTCTGCGTAGCGGTCAAACCGAGCATCAGCAGTATGCGTGCCTTTTGCGGTGTGAGGTTGTCGGCTAAAACAGCGCCTGGCGCGCGTTTCGACGGCACGTCGCCGACACGACCGCTACCGGCTCGGGTGCTCTGTACCAAAGCGACGCCCGCTTGCGCCGCACGGCACAGCGCTTCATGTTCCGCAGCAGTGGTGTAGCCAGGGGGCATTGCTCCGACGACGATCCCTTTAGCGCCAGCGGCGACGAGCGCATCGATAACAGTGCCGTCAGCGCCGGCATAGGACAGACTTATATCGACACGTGGTAATTCCGTGACACCCCGAACATCGAATTCTGTATCCGGCGCACGGCGTCGTTCCGGCATCCGGTAATAGGCGATCTTGTCAAAGTCTGCATGGCCGAGCATGCCAAAATCACGGCTACGGAAAGTTTGCAGCCTAAGCGTCGAGGTCTTGGTCACGTCGCGGGCAAAATGGATCTCGTCATTCAGTACCGCTAACACTCCTCGCCCTCGCGACGCAGGATCTTTGGCGGTACGGATCGCGTTGACTAGGTTCATCCCTGCATCGGTGCTGAGACCTGTCGCAGGTCGCTGAGCACCAACCAGAACGACGGGGAAGGGAATTTTGAGAGTGAGGTTCAGGAAATAGGCAGTCTCCTCTAAAGTCGCGGTGCCATGCGTAACGACAATTCCGGCTATTTTGGGGTCGCGATCCGCTAGCTCATGAATCTTTGCAGCAATCTCAAGCCACTCCGCCGGCCCGATCACGGTGCTCGGCATGGCGCGAAGCCGTACGGGCACCACGTCGGCCTGTTCCAGAGTTTCCGGAAAGGAATTTAGGAGTTCGTCAACCTCATAAATTTTTCCGGTTTCGACATAACGCACGATGTCCAGTCCGTCACGCCCCAAATATGAGATTGTTCCGCCCGTCCCAATTACTGCAATGCGGGGTTGTTCTTTAGTCATGTTTCGCCCCTCTCTTTGGATGGGTTCATTTATGTCACCAGATTTTAGGATTTAGGAATTTAATACGTACATCCGAAATTTACGTCTTATAGTACGTGTGTCGATAACCTGCCGTTGATTACGGTCGCAGGTGCAGGACATAACGTACATCACGATGTCCCAGATAAAGTAAACCCTGCGATTTTAAGCTTTCTTGACAATGATATGTAGGTACGTTCCCAAACTGAGGCGGATTAGCGGTTCACTCACCATCGACGACCAACCATCGGGCCCGACTGACATCGAAGGCAAGAAGTGTGGGCGTAGCGGTCATTATCGGAAAGATACATTGAAAGAGGGAGAAGAACATGCAACTCGGTGCGAACCTACCACTACAGGATATTGGCGGAGACCCGGAGGTGGTCCGGGACTATGCCCAGGCAGCGGAGGAAATGGGCTTTGATTTTCTCGGCGCTGCGGACCATGTCATTGGCGTGAATGTGGCCAGCCGGCCCGATTGGGGCGAACGCAACACCTCCGCCGATTTGTTCCATGACCCCTTTGTGCTATATGGATTTTTGAGCGCCTGCACCAAAAAAATCGGTTTTTCCACCCAGGTCTTGATCCTGGCCCAGCGCCAGGCGGCCCTGGTGGCGAAACAGGCAGCTTGCGTCGATGTGTTGAGCGGCGGCCGTTTTCGCCTGGGCGTCGGGGTGGGTTGGAATGCTGAGGAATTCATTACCCTGAATGAGGATTTCTCGAACCGGGGCCGGCGTTCGGAAGAACAGGTGCAGCTGATACAGGCGCTGTGGGCTGAACCGCACGTCACTTTTGGTGGCAAATGGCACAAGGTCAACGATGCCGGCATTAATCCCCTGCCGGGCGGCGGCGGCATGCCGCTTTGGTTCGGTGGTCATGAAGATGTAACCCTGCGGCGTACCGCCAAATGGGGTGACGGCTGGATTATGCTGGCCCACCCACCGGGCGAAGGTGCCTTGGCGGATTTCGCCAAGTTGCGGGCCTATACTGAAGCGGAGGGCCGCGACCCGGCCCTGATGGGTATCGAAATTTGGACCTCCGTCGGTGTTGGAGGGCCCGATGATTGGCGTCAGGAATTTCAATTCTGGCAAGATTCAGGGGTCTCTCATATCACCGTCAACAATACCTTCAACCGCGGCAACCATCACACCCGCATTACCGGCCGTTCCCTGACCGACCATATCGATGGGATCGAAAGCTATCGCGCTGCCGTCGCGGACCTCCTGTAGAGCATGGGTCACTATCTCGAAGGCTCTGGTCAGGTATATTTGTGCACCCAATTGGACGTGAAGGCGTTCCAGGGCCTCGCCAAAAGTCAGTGGGAAGCCGCATCTTGCTGGTCGTCATGTAGGCCAGTTCCGAACGCGAGAAATGGCCAAGCATGAAGGATTGCCAATGGAAAACTCTGCACCGCTGGTTGGATCATGCCAAAGTGGATCTGGAGGATCACCAATGCTAGTAACGCTATCGTAACTTCCAGTTGGAACTTCTTAAGAGGCAATTATGGTTGGACGTTTGACCGGACGGCGTGCGGTGGTTACGGGCGGTGCCAGTGGCATTGGCCGGGCGATCGCGGCGGCATATTTGCGTGAAGGTGCTTCCGTGGTGATTGCCGATATCGATGCTGCAGCTGCCAAAAACACAGCAGAAGAGCTTTCAAGAATAGGAAAAATTTTCGCTATCAGCTGTGACGTTACTAAATCCGATGAAACCCTCTCATTGGCGGCCGATGCTATACGCCGCCTCGGCAGCGTCAATGTGTTGGTCAATAATGCTGGCTTGAGCGGGCGAGGCTTTATTGCCGAAATTTCGGAAGAGCGCATTGACGCCCTGCTAGCAGTCAACTTGAAAGGTGTCATCCTTTGCGCCCAAGCCTTCGCCCAGGCGATGTATGACGAAGGTGAAGCAGTAATGATCAACATGTCGTCCCAGGCTGGCAAACGAGGCTGGCCGGAACTTTCAGTTTATGGTGCCACCAAGGCGGGCGTGCTGGGCATGAACCGGTCACTCGCTGTTGAGCTAGCCCCCCGTGTGAGAGTCAATGCTATCTGCCCCGGTTATATTAGCGAAGTGGGGATGGCATGGCGTGGTTGGGAAGCAAGAGGAAAAATTGAAGGCGCAAAGGCAACTGATATTGGCAATCGTTTTGCTGAAGAAAACATTCCCCTGCAGCGCCTGCAAAGCGCAGACGATATTGCCAATACCGCCGTCTTCCTGGCTTCTGACGATGCCCGCGAGATTACAGGCGATGCTATTAACGTCGGTGGTGGCGTCGTCATGGATTGATGGTGTTTAGCTAAGGCCTTGCAGATGAATCGCGAGAAACGTTCCGCCCGTTTCCAGCGCTATGCCGTTCCCGTAGCCTTGATCCTCGTGATCCTGGCTCTTTGGTTTCATGATATTCGGCTCATGGTTAACCATAGCCCGTAAACAACTCTCACGCCTTTCGATTTTGAGTTAATCTATCGCTAGAAAAAAATGGCCGCACGGACATTCAAGGAGGATCGAATGAGTAAAATCCCCGAGGCATTGCACGACTATATAAACAACGCTTTTCCGCACAATGTTTGTCTTGTCGGAGCCATTAGACCCGACGGTTTCGCAAACATCAGTCCGAGAGGAAGTGCCCAGGTCTTTGATGGTGATACGCTCGCCGTATGGGACCGCGGAGGTCGTGCTTCGAGCGATGCTCTTAAGAACGGTGAAAAATTGTCGGTCTATTTTCGCGACTCTTCACTTAGCGCTGTAACCCGTGGAGGCAACGGTTTACTTGCCGCCGGTGGCATTGCCCGATTTTACGGCACCGCCGAACTCCATACCGAAGGCGAGGCCTATGAGCAAGTCTGGAACAACATGGTGCAGCAAGAACGCGATAGCGATCCAGATAAGAAGGGTTTCGCCGTCTTAATTCGCGTTGAATCCGCTGAGGATCTTCGTGGCCAGCCTCTGCCTGAAGATCTAGCAGTTCCTAGCAACTAAACGGCACGGGAAATCGCCGGTGATATCGAGTTCACTTAAGGGCCATGACTAACACTGACTCGTAAATAACTCCCACACCATTTGAAACAAGCACGCATGCGCACTACTGTTGGCGGAAGCGTATTTTAGGGGGAGTATGAAGATGAGTACGGATAGCTGGCGGATTGGTGATGTTAAGATCACGCGTATCGTTGAGATGAGTGCCGTTAGAACGCCGGAATTCGGTTATCGCAACCTTTCCACGGAAGAAATCAAACAGGAGACATGGCTCCAGCCGCACTTTGCCACTGCCGAGGGCGAACTGAAAAGCTGCATTCAGGCCTTCGTCGTTGAATCCCATGGCCGCCGTATCATCATCGATACCTGTGTTGGCAACGACAAACCCCGTGCCAATGCCAGCTGGAACCAACTGCAGGGATCTTTCCTTGAAGATCTTGCCAAGGCTGGCTATCCGGCCGAAACCATCGATATCGTACTCTGCACCCATCTACATATTGATCACGTGGGTTGGAACACGGTTCTATCCAACGGCGAATGGGTGCCGACATTTCCAAATGCACGTTACCTGTTTGGCCGGATCGAATGGGAACATTGGCGCCAGGAGACGGTGGCGGACATGGCCGGCGATATTGAACCGGAAATCGCGGAAGGGGTAATGGATTTAGTCGCGGTCAATCAGGATTCGGTCCAGCCCATTATCGATGCGGGCCTGCATGAACTCGTCGATTTTGACCATCAAGTCAGTGATGAAGTGTGCCTTGAGCCTACGCCCGGGCATACGCCGGGACATGTCAGCGTGGTGATTACGTCCGCCGGCCAGCGCGCCGTGGTAACGGGCGACATGATGCACCATCCTATTCAGATCGGCCTGCCTCATGTGGCTAGCAAGTTCGATCACGACGTGGACCGGGCACGGAACACGCGCCAGGATTTTTTGCAACGCTATGGCGATGATGAGGTGTTGGTGTTCGGCACCCATTTTGCCGCACCGACCGCCGGCTGGGTGGTCTCCCACGGTGACGGCTGGCGCTTCGTGGTGGATAAGAGCGGCGGCAGGGACTAAGAACGACCAACGTCGGAAACGTATTTTTTCGAACCAAAGGGCGCCCGGAATTTTGGCGTCTCATACCAAAACCGAGTAATTTTAGTATCTCTGCGATTCACTAACTCGCGAAATTTGGTACAATATTTCTAGTATTGGAGAAGTATACGCCGCGCAGCAATCACCTGCGGGGCGTTTTTCGTTTGGAGGTTTGATGGGCCAAAGAAAATTCGCGAACCAAACGTTGACTCCTAAACAGGACGACTTCTGCCGTAGGTTCCTCGAACTAAAACTGGCATCAGTGATATACCGTGAAACCTACAATGTCGCTGGCAGATCGGCGGCAACGGATAAACAGGGGAAATACACTGGGCGCCGCTTGCTCTGTTAGGCCAGGTAGACCAGGTTTAGCTTACGAATGCCAGGCGAACTTTTGTGGCTTTCGGGTTGAGCTTTGCGAGATCACGATGTTGACCAGCGCAGGACCAGGGAACGCCATCGCCTGGTCGAGAGCGTTCGGTATATCCTTCGGGTCCTCGACGAAGAAGCCCTTGCCGCCGAAGTCCTCCATAATTTTGTCGTAGCGTGCGCCGTAAATCAGCGCATTCGGTTTCATGTTAATCATTGGATCTTCCGGAATTTCCGGCATACCTGGGCCGATCCCGCCATTGTTGAGCACCACTATTTTGGCGGGCAGGTTGTATCGGGCAAGCGTCTCCATCTCCATACCGGAGAAGCCAATGGCCGAATCACCCGAGAGGTGGATGACCGGTCGATCCGGATGCAC
>CAZDQC010000054.1:0-21073 GCA_964507245.1 uncultured Rhodospirillaceae bacterium | reverse complement strand
TGTGTTACCCGACTAGAGCCTCCAGATAATCTAGGCGCTGGGTGGGTATCGATTGGTTGCTGCCAGCGGCGCGACAGTGCACTACGGGTTACTAAACTGGCCGTGCCTGTGAATGTCAGGCAAAAGTCGTTGGCTGCGTCATCGCTCGCACAATTTTTACGGTACATTGGTATCCATTTTGGGAGAGGCTGGTTGCTCGGAAATTCAGATTGCAGCCATCACCGGGCATTCTGTAATAAATGGCCGAGTAGGCGGATATTTGAACATGGAACAAAACCTAGCTATAGAGACCTATACAAAGTTGGATGCCATGCCTTTGTAAAATTTGGCTAATTATTTGCAAATAACTAATTGGTTTTATTCAATATTTTACCTAAGGAGGAAATATAATGACTAAAAATTATCCAGAAATGGCGACAGACTTGAACGCATCCGTTGCACGGTTGAGCAAAGGCATACCGGATACGATGAAAGGTTTCGCAGCTATGCGCTCGGCAGCCCATGCTGATGGTTGCCTCGAACCTAAGACAAAGGAGTTAATAGCCACTGCAATTTCTGTGGCTGTAAGGTGTGATGGGTGTATCGCCTCCCACACAAAGGCTGCGGAAAAGAACGGGACTAGTCGGGAAGAAATCTTAGAAACTTTGAGTATGGCCGTTTTGATGGGAGGAGGCCCATCAGTCGTATACGCGGCTCAAGCCCTTGAAGCCTTCGATCAATTTACGGAAGATGCCAAGAAAACGAAGAGGCAGAAGCAGTTGAGGGGGAAGGCGGGGAAGGCGAAGAAGAAGGTATAAGCCTGCATCGAAAGATTGGGTTCTGCTAATATTTGTAAAGGCGACGAGAAGATGACAAAGGCTAAGGCCCGGCTGCGGGCAAAGGCAAAAGCGGGACAGAAAATTAAAAAGCGAGAAGCCAGGTCTGGGCAGCCCAGCCAGATCCGACCAGGGCAATTCAATCCAGGATCAGGCTCGATAAAGGGTTTCGATGTCAATTCAAACGCCAGGCACTTTGGCAAAGGCCAACGGGGGTCAGCGCGGTCAAGGTAGCCTTGCCAGTTACAAACTCTCCCACAGCCTTACGATTCCATCCCACCTAAGAAAATGTACTGATATTTGCTCACTTAGGTGGTGATGGCGTCAGCCAAATTTTGTAAAGTATCATGCTTCTCTAACGACATTACCGCCTTACGTACCTCTTCGGCCTTGTTGCTACTCACTGTTCGGGTGGCATTGGCGAAAAATTTGTCTTCGATATCTGTGGTAGAGACCGGGTTGTCAGCGGACCCGCGATTGATCGCTTCACGATGCGACAGCGTCCGGCCATCAATTGTTTCAATTATCACCTCACCAGAATAATATTTTGGATAGGCCGAATTTGGATCAATCTCGTAACCTGCTTTGCTGCAGAGATCGAGGATCGTCGGGTCAGATAACGCATCATCTTCAAGCTCATCAAGTGTGAAACGACCGCGGGTCAAGCTCGCTGCCATAATATAATGAACACTAAACTGAGCATCGTATGCATTTTGTGGGCGCATTTTTTTTACTTCCGGCTCACAAACAACATTCGACTGGTCCTCGTGAATTCGTGCTGTCATCGATTTAATGTCGGCCGGCACCAATTGGAACTTATCTTTAAGAGCCAGAGTTGCATCTGCAAAGGCGTGATTAAAATGACAGGCTGGGTAGGGTTTGAAGGCGATCCCCATCATACTCCATTCCTTCCCAAGTCGATCAATAATTGCTGAATAATTGGCCATCGACGGATCTCGCATGTAAAGATTGAACAAACCGTAGCGGCCCTCATAAGGTCGGCGAGGGCCAAAATAGCCGTGCTTCGCCATTATTGCAGCTGTCTGACCACATGCGCTGGCCCAGGCTGGGTGGTTCCGTTTTGTCCATGCGCCATCTTCTAAGAATTCTAGGCTAGCCGCCGCCTGTGATAATACGATCCCTTGCGCATCCAGCAATTGATCGCCCGTCAGACCGTAAAGATAGCTAGCACCCAAAACGGAACCAAATGCGCCGACAACGCCAGTCGGATGAAAGCCCCGTTGGTGGAAGCCGCCATTAGCGGCGGCGCCTATCCGGCTTGCCGTTTCTGACGCAATTAGAAAGGCGCCCAATGCCCTACTCCCGTCTGCTCCTGTCGCTAAACCAGCTGATAGCATAGTTGGAAAAGCGCTGGCTGATGTATGAACCACGGCACTGCTATGTGTGTCGTCGTAGTCAAGACCATGAATAAGTGTGCCATTCAGATGTGCGGCATCACGTTGCGTCAAACCAATATCCATACCAATGATCGGATGATCACCCTTTCCACCAATTTCCAGCAACGCTGATGCGAGGCGTTGGGAAAAATCATATCCAACAGAAGCAAAACCAATTCCGATTGCATCCAAGATATTCAACTTTGCACGATCAATGACCTCACCTGGAATTTTCTCTAAATTAAAATCCTCAACAAATTCTGCGATAACTTCTGATAAAGTACTCGCAGTCTGATCAGTTAAAGGAACTGATGTGGCGTCATTCATCACGATCTCCGCAGCATGAGGGATTGGTAACAACTATTAAGCTGGCTTCTTATCATATCGCGCAGAATAGCGTCACACCTTCTCCATACGCGTTGTAGCTTCGGCAACATCGGTTATCCGCTGCGCTCTAGAGTGGTGCGGTGAGGAAGAGTGAGCACAGGTATCTAAATCACCTGCGTTTCGCGAAGTGCTCAGACGATTTTTTTCTCCCGCAAGGCGCTTATTTCGTCATCGTTGTAGCCCAGCCCGGTCAGTATTTCGACGTTATGTTCACCGAGTTTTGGAGCGGTTCCCAGTTTGGCGGGCGTTTCAGAAAAACGCCAGGGTGAGCCATGTACTTTCAGGGTCTCGCCGATCTCTGGATACTCAAGTTCCGCTATATAACCGTTCGCGAGTACGTCTGGGTCATTTGAAGCTTCCAGCAGCGTATTGACCGGTGCTGACACGATATCGACAGCACGAAGGATTTCCAACCATCTGTCACGACTATCAGTGCTGAAAAGTTCGGCCAAAGTTTTCAGTATTAGATCCTTCTTTTTGTCTGAAACTAATGCAAGCCCAAGATCGTCAGCATCGCGATCTTTAAGAACCGCAAGGAAATCAAGCGCCTCCATGGCGCGGTTCCAGTCCTGATGGCCTAATTGAAAGACCAAAGGCTTGCCGTCGCAGTCATTAAAAGTAGCTGCAATTCCTGGACGTTCGCGCGTGCCGTTTATGCGTGCGCCTGTGATCGGATTGGCGTTTTTCCACATCGTAGTGGTCATCGTCCAACCCATCAGGCGTACGACGCCGCCAACAAGCGAGGTCTCCACTTTCTGGCCTATGCCAGTATTCTTTGCATAATAGAGTGCTGCCAGTAGGCCACCGAAGGACAGGATCGCGCAGCTTTCATCAGCAACTGAGACCACGCCGGTTCGCATGGTCTCACCTGGCACAGCGTACGCTTCAGCGATGCCACCTAGAGCTTGGCCCACCGCATCGGTGCCTGGCAGGGTCCCGTGTGGTCCGTGCATGCCGTAGCCGGATATGGAGACATAAACTAAGGCGGGATTGATTTTTTTCAGGTCTTCATAACCAAAGCCGTTTTTTTCCGCCGCGCCAGGCCGGAAGTTTTGACCAAAGATATCAGCTTCTTTGACCAATTTGTAGAGAATGGCTTTGCCTTCTTCGGACTTGAGATTCAAAGTAAGGCTCTTCACACCTCGGTTGTTGGTCTCGAAATAGGAACTGACACCCCCCTTCAATTCACCGGCGGTTCTGGAACGGTCTCCAACACCTGGAACCTCGACCTTGATAACTTCGGCGCCTAAGTCAGCCATCAGCATGTAAGGTACTGTCCCCGCCTGTGCGGTCGAACAGGCGACTGCTTTTACGCCTGTGAGTGGTCCAGGTTGGTCGGCCATGGTTAGCTTCCTTTCGGCATCAAAGGTTATTGCGCAACTGCCGGAACTATTCCATGGATGCAGTTTGCTGTTTCGTTACTGGATACTGCGCTCACGCCCTTTAGGCGCCTCCAATATTTGGCCTGAGCCTTACGTCTTCAGCTGATCCGAAAACGAGGGCTCCACACAGGCCTATGTTTTTGCATAGAAAGGATACGCCAAAAAAAGGGCGTGGGAGTTGTCCGCGAGTTAGGCCCAATTTGCACTGTCCCTACAGGAAATCAACAATCAGGGATAGATCAACCGGAATAAAGAGGGTTACGGCCAAACTGATCCTTCTCTACAACCTGTCCGGTTCTAATCCAAAATTCTACGCCTTTGACGACGCAATCCAAATAGTGCTGAAGATCGGGGCCAAAAAGACGAGCCTGATATTGTCTTTTCTTTTCTTCAGCATGTTCCATTTTCAAATATGGAATTACTGTGATGGCAAACCGGCAACATGTTTTTGATAGAGGCGTTATTCGCCATTGTACGCGGGACGTTTGTTTGGGGGGGTCGCCAAGTTCAATATCGTAGCCGATACCGTCGAACCACTCGACAAAATGGCGATGATATTCTCGCCCACTATAGTACGTGATTTTATCCCGTGAACCCTTACCAGGCCATTGTTCAACTTCAGTGCTTTTGCAGAATGGGTGACAGCATTTGAGGTGTCCAGCTTCATTAAGCCGCTGCCAAACTATCTCTTGTGCCACATCAATTTGAATTGTTGAGGACAAAGGTGCGCCAATCTCTAATCCAATGGAAAATAGTTCTTCGTGCCATGTTTGACTTTCATCGACTTGAACCATTTAACACCTCTTCTCACTGGTTAAGGGAGTCTATGATTGCAGGATTTATTGCATCTGTGTGGTGGTTGTTGAGCTTCTGAACCGTGTCATCTGTATTGGATGAGGGTTTAAATTTCTGTCACTCAGTCTACAAATATCAACTCGGCGCCTAGTCCGATACAGATTCTTCAACTGCCGGCTCGGCGTCTTAGTTTCTCTTGAAAACCTGGGCGCCCAAAGACTTCGCGGTTAACGGCGTTTTCGGGTGTATTGCCTAATAGAATTGAGCGTATATCTGACTCATTTATGCGCGCCATATTGGCAAACATTTCGTCGGTCCAACCGAGCGCGTGCGGTGCTAGAACTACATTGTCTAGGGAGTTTAAGTCTTCATCTGTACCCGAAGGTTCAGGGTCCTGTACATCTAGCCCCGCGCCAGCAATACGTTTGTTTTTCAATGCATGATAAAGTGCCGCTTGGTCTACTACGGGTCCTCGTGCTGTATTGATCAAATAGGAGGTTGTTTTCATAAGGGCTAGTTTTTTAGAATCCACGAGGTGGCGTGTTTCGTCGGTTAATGGGCAGTTCAAGCTGATTATGTCAGCAGTGCGGAATAGGTCATCTAAATCGACTAAAGTAACTCCAAGGTTTGAGGCTTTTTGCGAAGACACGTATGGATCATTCGCAATTAGTTCCATGTCGAGCGGTTTTGTTATCTCAGCTATTTCGGATCCAATGTTACCAAGACCCACAATACCAAGGGTGCGTCCAGTTAAGCCCATACCATGATGGTGGATGCGTTCAGACCATCCTTCCGGACCCCTTCTAGACATTTGATCCTTTACGAAGAGATTGCTAGTCAACGCAAGCATATAGCAAAGCGTTGCTACGGCCATTGGTCGGCGGACGGCATCAGGAGTTATGGTTATCACTACATCGTTGGCCGTGCAGGCCGCTATATCGACTGTGTCATAACCCACACCCATTTTTGCAATGTGCACTAGTTGGCCATCGGTAGGAAAACTTTGCCCGACTAACTTTTCGCTGAATAAAACTATGCAGTCATATCCTGCTATTGTCGCCGCGCGTAGGGTTGGCTCGCTTTTGAAATGGCTTATTTCAACCCTGGCATCACTAATAAGTTTTTTAAATTCATAAGTTGGGAAATTAGCGGAGCCATCTTCTTGATAGAGCGAAGTGGGTATACCTATATGAAATTTTGCCACTGGATTGTTTCCTTATTTGTGACGGAGAAAGGTGATCTTATAGGGCAGAAAAACCAGACAATGGTCCAGGTTTAATTGTGCCCTTTAGGCTTTCTCTATGTCATCGCCTATGAATTTTTAATCGATTAGTTCCATAATATCGTAGATATTCGCATCAAATTTCTTATCAAATACCTGTGGTTCTAAGGGACAGTCGCCCTATCCACTTTGGTCGGTCAGTAAAATTCTAACCACAACCACCAGTCAACTATTGAGATTTTAAAATGTCGGTCAATTTTTCTCCCTCGAAATTGGTCTATCCAGGGACCGGCGAGGCGCGCCTTGCCACCAGCTTTGGCGAGGCCATAGAAAGCCTTTGCGTCAGGCTTGATGCGCTGACCTTCTGTGGTTATGTAAGACGTAATATTACGCCGGAATGAAACTCATTGAGGAAAATAACAATGGCGCAGGCCACAGCAAGACATATCTTGGTTGATACCGAAGAATTCTGTAAAGAACTAAAGACTAAAATTGCCGACGGAGAAAATTTTGCGGAATTGGCACGGGCGCATTCATCCTGCCCTTCGGGTGCTAGTGGCGGCGACCTGGGCTCTTTTGGTCCTGGACAGATGGTGCCAGAATTCGACAAGGTGGTGTTCAGCGCCGACCTCAACCAAGTCCAGGGTCCGGTGAAGACCCAATTTGGCTATCACTTGTTGGAAGTAACCAGCCGCATCGTTTGACCCGTTTTGCAGCTTCTTGGTCCAGTTTCACATGCTCCGCTAAAACCTTAAAATTAAGTACCTGGCAACTAAAGAAATTGATCTCAGAAATGGCGGCACCTTTGTTGCCCAAATTGGCTAGAGCGACCTTCCGCATTTTTTAGATTGTGGCGTTGCGTAATATCTTCAAACACTTGCGAACCTCGCCAAATACCTACCCGAATTTGTCCTCACCAGTAAAGCTCCTCCCACTCTCTACACGCTATTCGGCAGCTTTACGGTTTGTTTTGGAACTGTCATGACCCGACCAGTCCACATCGTTGCCCATTAATACTTTTTGCAGAACCTTGTCTGCGCCGTCCCAATCGTAGGTCCGAAAGCAATGGCCGGCCGTCACGAATTGTGCGCCCGCGTAAAACATCTCGTACTGTGTATGCCGGCTGGCGAATTCCGAGCCGACTGCATCCCAGGCCAGTTTCATAAGTTTCATGCGGTCGTAGGCGTCTTCGCCCTCTCGTGTGGAAACCTGTGTTGCATTCAGGTATGGCGCAATCTGTTCCAGGCCCAGGTCGGCCGCTGATGACGGCAGCATGATCAAGCTGGCACCCGCTAGTTCACGTATCTCATTGATGAATGTCGGATAGAGACCTTGCGTATAAACCTGTGCCGCATAGAGAAAGCTTTTGCTAGGCACGTAATATTCGCCGACTTGTTTGCCAGAAATCTCCATACCGTGAAGGAGACCTTCTGCTGTCGCAATCTGAGAGGCCATCTGCCCGAGTTTTTCAACCACGGGGGGCAGACTAATTGTGCCGATTGTTTCCGTGATCCGCCTGGCGATGGCCAAAAGGAATTTCATCTTCACGGTATACCGAACCTGCGCCTGATAATTCTGACTAATATGGCCTGGCGTGTCATGAAACTGGGCCCGGCACATATCCACGTCTCGATAAACGAACACTCTTTCCCAAGGCACCCTGACGTCATCAAAATAGATCAAAGCATCATTTTCATCAAAACGATGGGACAATGGATTGTCCCAAGGGGAAACAGCGCTTTCCTCGTAACTTTTCCGGGATAGGATTTTGATACCCTTGGTCTCCAGCGGGACAGCAAAGCAAACGGCCATATCCTCTTCTCCAGGCCGCAGGGGTTGCAAGTTGGCAACAAAGACTTCCTGGGCCATGATCGAACTGGTTCCCAACATCTTGGCGCCACGGATGGTGATGCCAGTGGTATCTTCATCAACGATATGAGCGGTGAGGTTTTCCGATGTTTGCTCGCCCCACGCCTTGGTTCGATCGGCCTGCGGATTGATGATCACGTAGGTTAGAAATATGTCATTATCCCGAGCATATTCATAATAGTCCCAATAGGCCTTGGCATATTTTGCCCCATGCTTCTCAAATACATCCAGGCCGATAACTTGGCCAGCGATCGCATTGGCCAGATGATCCGGCGACCTTCCCATGAAGCCGCCATGCAATTCGGCCCATGCCGTCATGGCTCTTCTTTTTTGTACTAATTCTTCATGAGACCTTGGCAACTGCCAAGCCCTGTTAGCTCGGTGCCCAGTTGGCGTTTCGTACGTCATCAGCTCGAGATTTTCTTCGCGCGCCTGAAAATCGTACAACGCCGCTGCAGTCTGACAACTGTTCCTGAAAGCCGGATGATCGACTACATACCGGATCACCGATCCATTCAGGATCACTTCTCGTTTACCCGAAATAGCCTCGAGGTGTTGTTTGCCGTCCTTAACATTCATGTCAGGACCATCCTTTGTTCAAAATGGCGACCCACTTGGAATGCATTATCACGTTAGTTTGCATGAGTTCCAACCGTTCTTAACCGCCCCCAAAAACAATTAGGGGATGCCCGCCCATTATGCGGTAGTCAAGAATTTTACCAACGATCAACGTATGGTTTCCTACGCTTTAAGACGGTAAACTCTGTAACGTCCAAGACTGCATATTTTTGCTCACCGTAACCAAGTTGCCGCTGAGACGGGTGTGCAATGGTGGATCTATCACGGCCCGGTAAAAGCTAGCGGCTAATTCTTATCCGTTATGGTATATGAACCAAGGGAGCCAATTTTATGAGTTACAGCTGTTTTGGTTCATCCAATACACCAAAACGCAAAATGCCCCGCAGTTTCTGGGCGTGGGGCGTCAACTTCTCCTATTTATAGATAATTCATAGCAGAATTGGCGAGGTCGTGTGCGCATTTTATGGCCTGATTTGGTGCGTTCTACATTAATCGAGAGGAAGCTCAATCGTTTTCGTTATTGTTTTTTGAAACAAAAAGGGGAGAGCAACATGAACGAAGCAATCAAGGTATTTTGGCAGCCTCATTGAACAAGCTGTCTCAGGGTAAAGGATTACCTGTCGGTCCGTGGGATCGAATTCGACTCGATTAACGTACTGGAAGACAGCGGGATGGAGGAGTTGCGCCGGATCGGCGCACGCACTGTGCCCGTCGTTTCCAGGGGCGAAAAATTTGTATTTGCCCAGGTCATAAGAGATGTCGTCGAATTTCTGGAATTGGAGGATGATACCACCCCAGAATTGTCGCCAGAAAATCTGGCCCAACGCTATGATTATATTTTGCAAACAGCAATCCGCCTGATCAGACAAATGCCTGACGATCGTTTACACGATGAACTGCCGAACCGTCCACGCTCGTGGCGTGTGTTGATGCATCACGTTTTCCAAATTCCGGTAGCATTTCTCAATATGGAGGAGAAGGGTGAGATCTTGACCTATGAGACTATGATTGCGCCTCCACCGGAAAATTTGATTACTAGTGCCGATATCGCCGACTTTGGCGAGGTGGTGAGGAAACGTTTTAGTTCTTGGTGGAATGAGGCTGAAGGCAAGGATTTTGCCAACGACGTGCCGACTTATTTTGGGTCAACCACACGGCACGAGATGTTGGAGCGAACCGTTTGGCATTCGACGCAGCATGTTCGCCAGGTCCACTCCCTTTTAGAACAGGCCGGCGTGATCCCAGATCAACCACTGACCACGGAGGACATTCAAGGTCTGCCGTTGACCGAGAAGGTTTGGGACGAAACTTAGTTGAGCTAAATGCACCAATGTATCCCTCTTTTGTATTAGTAGACGGCACCACGATTGCACTCCCGCCCCACTTGTTCAGGCGGGACGATGAGGCTGACGATGCAAATTTCTATGCCGTTCCCCGGCTCGTTACACATATTGACGATGAGGCCTGCGCAGCACTTACTGGGTATTACTGTGGCGTATTGTCACCAGGTGCTTCCGTGCTCGACCTCATGTCGAGTTGTGTTTCCCACCTTCCGCCTAACACGGCGGATGCGGAAGTGGTTGGTGTGGGGATGAACCACATCGAGTTGCAGGAGAATTCTCAACTAACTCGTTACCTTGTTCACAACCTCAATCGGGATTCCATCCTCCCCTTTGAAGACAATTCATTTGATGCCTGTACACTTGCCGTTTCTATTCAATATTTAGTCCGCCCCGTTGACGTGTTTCGTGAAGTTGGCCGGGTTCTCAAGCACGGTGCGTCAATGATCGTCTCGTATTCGAACAGATTATTCCCAACCAAAGCGGTTATGATTTGGAAAATGCTCGACAACATGAACCACGGTCGCCTTGTTGCTCATTATTTTGAAGCGTCTGAATGTTTTGATACTGCTAAAATTGAGAATATCAGTCCCAATCCAGGTATTTCTGACCCGTTGTACGTCGTCGTTGCGGATTGCGCTATAAACTCTCCCGCAGTCTAATCAAACGTAACCACCAGCGCGGTAGACCCGAATAACAAGATAAAATGCTAAAATTCGTCGCGTATGCGCTCCGACCGCAACTCTTATTGTAGTTACTATTGCGATGAAATTATATCAAAGGTACTTGTGAACTTAGGCAAACTGCTGAGCGGAAATTGCCGGGTGGTAGATTGGTTGGATGATGTTTCCAGCCGGGTCCTTGATGTGGAAACTGCGCGCTCCGTCTGCATGATCATGCGGCTGGTCAATCACTGGCACATTTATGGATTTGAAATAGTCGTGCCAGGCATCGACGGATTCTTTGCTCTCCACGATGAATCCATAGTGATCAAAGACGCCACCGTCGTTCGGTTCCGAGTCGGAACGTGCCAACGACAAATTGTCATTTCCACAGGTGAGATAAACAAGGTTGTCGTTTGCGCGATTGAGAAGCTTCATACCCATTACATCGGTATAAAACTTCTCGCACTCTTCCATGTTTTTCACCCTAAAGGCAATGTGGCGAATACCGCGAAAATTGGGTGGGCGTGTCTTCATCTATACGCTCCAAATTTGTTCCGACAGGTTTGAAGTTAGCGACTACGATAGCAAATTATAGCACCGAAGTTGATAGAAGACGTTATAGGCTCTTCGATAGACTTATGACCCCACGCCGTTACCGCAGATTGACTTGAGATTTGTTGCGGCTAAAGAGTTTCCTCTATTTCCATTAAGATCCCGTTTGGTTGATCTATTTTGTCCAAATCAGGCGATTTCCGCAGGGTCATAGGCTAGGCCCGCCGCGTTATAGCCACCATCGACATTCAGTATATGCCCGGTAATCCATTCGCATTCGTCCGAGGCCAAGAACAATGCTGCATTGGCGACCGCCTTGATCGAACCATAACGTCCAACAGGAATTCGGTCGAGATAGCCTCGTTTGCGCGTTGGTCCATGAATACTTATGCCCGTTTCAATGGGTCCCGGTGCAATGGCGTTTACCATCACGCCCATACTGGACAGTTCCACAGCCATAACTTTACATACATGCATTACTGCCGCCTTGGATGCACCATAGGCGATGCCGCCCATATTGCCGCGCTGGCCGGAGATTGAACCAATTTGAATTATGCGGCCGCTTTCCTGCGCCACCATATGTCGCGCCGCCGCCTTAGCGGTCAGAAAAGAACCAGTGAGATTGATGTCCAGCACCTGCTGCCAGTCCTCCAGACTAGTTTCTAAGGCTAGCCGATGCAGCGCTATCCCAGCATTGTTGACCGCGATATCTATACGACCATAACGCTGAATGGTCTCGTCTACCTGAGCTTCACAATCGTCTGAATCCGCTACGTTGGCTGCTAAAGCATTCGCCGTGCCGCCGTTCTTAGTGATTGCTGTAACTGTAAATTCGGCCTTTTCGAGTTCGAGGTCGGTACACAGTACAGAAGCGCCCTCGGCAGCAAATCGTTTTGCGATTGCGCTGCCAAGTCCGCCACCAGCTCCGGTCACCAAGGCCGCTTTACCTTTCAGTTTCATTCTTGTTGTCCTCACTATATTGCAGGCAGACTGATCATACCTTAGCGTTCGATGGCTTGACTCGGGATAGACTAACCATGCGAATTTCACACCTTGAACACTTTCTGATCATAGCGGACGACATCGAGGAAACCACGTCCTGGTATGTGGATAATCTTGGGTTTAGCGTGGGTGAGACACCGAACTTCGGCGTCCCGGTCAATTGGCTTTACCTGGGCGACAGGGATGTCATTCACATCTCGCAATCCCGCGTTAGTAATAGTTCGAAACGGCCAGTCGCCACGCGGTCCGAGATAACCAAGGGTGGCCAACCGATCCATCACGTGGCTTTCAGGGCCAGCGGCCTAGACGAGACCCTAGCCCATCTGCAAGCGAACGGAATTGAATACGTGGAACAGCAAGCCAGTGGTCAGAACGTCTATCAGGTCTTCCTGCAAGACCCCAACGGCATCACCGTGGAACTCAATTTTCCGGCGGCGGAGGCCGCTGGACGGCAGGCGCCAAAGCTGGCCCTGACTTTGGGCGATGACAATTAGCTATGCGCCTTCTTGTAGAAAGAAAGGTTTAATATTTCCTCACGCAATAAAAGCTTCGAAATTTAGGGATTTTGAATTTGATGTTAATCGGCTGATACCATCGTCCGTGACCACGACAGTGTCCTCGCATAAAAAGCCAATGATGCCCTGGATGTAATACCCAACCTCGATGGAAAACGTCATGCCGGCCTCAAGACCACCGTCCACAGCAGGCATCAGAAAGGCTGAAGATTCTGGGTCGGCCAAGGTGATTACCGGCGGGTCATAAACCGAGATGCCAATACCATGGCCACAATGGAAGCGTTCGAAATTCTCTAAACCTAGTTTTTTGCCCGGCGCCATGGCTGCTTTATAGACATCGTGCACATCGACACCAGGACGCATAAGGCCCACCGCATCGTTGACGCCTTGGGCCATAGCTTCCCAAATCCGGTTCTGCTCTCCGTTTGGCGTGCCCAAGACTACGGCGCGGGCATTGTCTGCGTGGTAATATCCATAAGTGCAGCCGATGTCATAGCGGATCAAGTCACCGGCCTCGATCACTTTATCGGAGGCGAGTGCATGTGGTTGCGCCGTCCGACTGCCACTCGCAAGAATGCAAAATGTAGAGCGTCCACCTTCTGCTGTGACAACACTGTGATACTTATCGATCACCTCCCGTTCCGTCGTACCGGGCCTAAGTTCTCGAAGTGCAGATTTTATCGCTATCTCGGTAATGGCTGAGGCGCGGGTCAGCCTTTCAATCTCGTCGGGGGTTTTGACCATGCGCACTTCCCACCAGATCGCATTGGCATAGACAATATCCACATTAGGTAGTCGTTGCTGTAGTTCCCACCAAAACATGGGTGAGATACCGCTTTCGTCTATTCCGATACGGGCTTTTGTTAGTCCGCGGCTCTCAATCGCGGCCACAAGACCGTCTAATGCCCGGCCAACATGATGTGCATGCTCCGATAATACCTTGGCGGCTCGCCCAATTTCGTCCATGGCATCCATTTGAGCCGGCCCACGGGGGAATGGACTGAAGAGGTAAATGTCATCTACCCAGACATCGCCATCGACGATGGCGTCTAATTCGAGACTCGGGGCGATCAATGAAGCGGCGGGTGCGTGTCCTGGCGAGAACAGAGAGTAGAGTTGGAAGCCCTTGTTCAACCAGTGGGTTACGCATTCATAATTAGTGGCATAGAGCACATTGTCCGGTGAAGCCGCCACAATGGCATCCAGACAATGGCGCTGCATGACTAATTCCGCACGAGCTCGGTTAAACAGCATTCGACGCTTTCCCCCGAATGACCGCAAAGTTGGCCTCGCCAGGAATAACGGCAACCTTCAACATGAGCAAAAATAGCATGCCATCAACACAACAACATCCTGTCCATTCGGCAAGTGGGTTCCGCTTTCTAACCGCCATGTAACGCTGTGGTGGCGGTGGATGCCAATATGACATTTGGATGGCCTTCACGGCGCGGTTGTTTCAGAAGCACTAGGCCTCGACCTTTCTTTCGCCGAACCTCATACCCCGTTTGCTAATCCATGGGTAATCACCCATTTCTCGATTATTAGTATTTCCAACTCCAGTTCAAATCTTTCTTGATCAGGTTGTACCTTTCTTGCTCAGATAAAATCTCCGTAGACCCGTAGTAAAAATCCATGAAAGCCCAGCCACCTACAAATACGGAGGCAACGATCGTTCCCAGTAGGGTGGCAATGCGAACCATATAGCCAAAATTGTGCAAGGCACTCCCTTTGATGGATCGTAGTTGTTTTTCTGCCCTGCGGATTTCATCCTGTGATTGCTCCCAGTTTAGATAGGCCTGTAAGCGGTCCTCAGGTGTGGCCGCATGCTCATCGGGCGTGCCGTGGGGTGAATGATCAGGAAACAGCAGGCCCTTCAAACGTGTCAAAATAATAATGGCAATAAAGGACCCGCAGCCAACCGACAAAACTATATAGAAAGCCGTGTTAGCAAATACTCCGCCAAAGGGTACTGTCCAAATGGCCAGCGGAGTGATGACAACGATAAGACCCAACACGGTCATGACACCTTCGAATAAACCACGGGACATTTGGTTGGCGATGGTTGGTGGTTCATTAGTCGGTCTCAAACTGAAATCTCCGTGCTCTGGTATCGGTGCAATTAAACCGGCATTCCACAAGTATTCTCAGCGTTCCAGTGTTTGTATAGCAATTATGGCTCCTCGTGACGAATTCAGTCTACCGGTATGTTGGTGAGAACACAGCTCGACACCTCCTCGCGCTCAAGATAGGCGCCCTGTGGATGGTGGCGGCCTGTGACCGGTTCGAAGGCGTGGCCGCCATGCAGAATACGGCGGTTGTCTATGCAGGCAATGTCACCCACCGTCACTAATACCGCGACCTATTTGGCGTGTTCGCGTGGCAGGGCAACAAACTTCCAATAGGCTGCGTAAGCACCCGCGCCCGTTTTTTTAAAATTCTGATGTGGATTTGGCCATAGCCCCAGGTTTGGCGGCCTAGAATAGGCGCACGCTACCCGCTACTCTAAGCTAGATGGAAAAATCCACTTGGCGCGCGCATGCTTTGATGTTGTTGGCTACGGTGCTGGTAGCCACCTCCTTTCCCGTTGGCGCGGCCATAACACACGGGCTGGATTCGGTGGTGTTGACTTTCCTGCGTTTTGCCCTAGCGGCATTGATTTTCGGTCCTATCGTTGCCTGGCGCTACGATCTGCCACTGCCCGGTTGGCGGGATTTGGTTCGTTATGCAGTCGTCAGCGCTTTTCTAGTCAGTTTTTTCTGGGGTATGTTCGCCGCCCTGCGCCTCACCTCGGCGCTGAACACAGGGACTATTTTTACTTTTACGCCCGCCATCGCCGCCGCAGTTTCCTACTTTCTGTTGAGGGACCGTTTGGGCGTGGCAGCGCAGGTGGCACTGCCCGTGGGCTTTGTTGGCGCAATTTGGGTAATTTTCCGTGGCGATCCGAATGCGCTGCTTGCCTTGGAGCTAGGCTGGGGCGATTGTCTATTCTTTTGCGCCTGCATTGCCATGGGCTGTTATATGCCGATGGTGAAATTCCTTCACCGTGGTGAGCCCATGGCACGGATGACCTTCTGGACCCTTGCCACGGGCGCTGGGTGGCTATTGCTGCTGTCCCTGGGGCGGTTCGGATCTGTTGATTGGGTGTTGGTGCCAATGTCGGTGTATGGCGGTATTGTTTACCTGGCGGTCTTCACCACCTTGATTACCTTCTTCATTTTCCAGGCCAGCACGGCAGTAATCGGCCCGACGCGGGTGCTGTCCTATACCTACCTCAATCCAGCCTTTGTTTTGCTGATCAGCCTGGGTTTTGGCGAACCCCTGCCACCGGTAGCGACCTTTCCTGGCCTTGTACTGATTGTCGGCGCCACTTTCATTCTGCAACGGACCAAGTGATCTGGCATAGACGGCTTACCCGTTTCCTCCGGGCATTAAATAAATCTGCGACTTGAAAACGTCGGGGGTCGCGTATTGCCCGGTGTATACTGTCCCAATAGGACCCGTTAGGGTTGCGCGGCCTTAATGGAGGAGGAGCTCATGGGCATAAATGACGGAAATCAGAGATATTCCTCTAATCCTCGCGTCCCTTTCGAATTGGCGACGGCACGAACGCCAATAGCCGCGCCAAACGGCAAACCACTTATAGTTCATGTGCTCTGCGCCCTTGAGCACTGGCGCTTCGATGGACCGATGCCAAGGCAAATTATGCCTGCCCCTCACGGCGCTCGCCCCGTGCCAGATGTACCTAACTGGAGTTGGGCTGAGTACGGTATGCGCTGCGGTATGCCGCGCTTGCTGCGCGTTTTAGGGGAGCGCGGCCTCAGCGCTGATGCGTGCATCAACGCTGGCGTTCTTGACGCCTACCCATCTGTAGCGGAAGCTGTACTTGAAGCTGGCTGGGAGTTTCAAGGCCACGGTCTGCATCAACAGGCTATGCCTGACGCTGACGAGCCGGAGCTAATTCGAGCTGCCATCGATAAGCTTGAGAGCTTCTCGGGCCAGCGGGTTCGAGGTTGGACCGGACCCGGGTTGAAAGAGAGCTTTGACACACCGGATAATTTGAAGGCGGCTGGTATTGAGTACACCTGCGACTGGGTTATAGACGATTTGCCGTGTTGGATGCGTACGAAGCACGGCCCGCTGGTTTGCGTTCCTTACACGTTGGAACTTAATGACAGTGTTATATTCGCGGTCGAAAAACATACTTCTTCAGAACATTACGACAGATTGCGGTATAGCCTTGAAGCTATAGAGCCGGAGCTTGAGCGCGGCCCGCGTGTACTGTCGTTATCGCTACATCATCACCTTAGCGGTGTATTGCACCGAATTGGGTTTGTTGAAAAGATGCTAGATCTATTATGTGCGCGGCACGATACCGTGTTTATGACTGGAGGTCAGATTGTAGATTGGTTTCTTGCTGCTAATGATTCCAGAGATGACACAACCAACCATCGTGAGGAGGACTAGGGTCGCCCTCAATTATGAGAAGAAATGAAATTATTGTCCGAATTCTAGTTAGCCGCCGACGCTTGTACGTAACGGGGCAGCATACTTGCTACAACTAGACCTGCAAGACTGAAGCCCAGTAGTAGCGCGAAGGCGCTACTGTAACTCCCCACTGCGTCAAATAGGCCGCCCGCGACGACAGGGCCAAGAGTAGCACCGAAAGTGCCGCAACAAACTACGAGACCGAAAAGGGTACCATGAGCGCGCGTCCCAAAAAATTCTGCCACTGACGGCGAAGTAATAGTCCAGAAGCCTCCATGCGCCGGTCCGTAGATCAAAGCAAAAAGAAAAAGTGACAATGCCGATTCCGCAAACAGCAACAATCCGAGGCTCGCCGCCAGAACAGCAAAGCATGCCAGCAGCGACCACCGAGCTCCGAAACGGTCGAAGGCACCGCCCAGGACAATGCGGCCGACGATGCTCATAGCGCCGATGGTTGATAATACGCCTGCCGCCACAGCGGGTTCAATTCCTTGGTCCACACCAAAAGGCACAATGTGGACAATTACGGTGAACAAACAGAAGAGGTCGCAGAACTTGGCGATGCAGAGAACCCACAGGGCCCTCGATCTGAAAGCCTCCTTCAAGGTGGCGCCATCTTCCTGTTGAAGTTGATTTGGGGAAGCATCTGGCGTCTCACCGTCAGGTTTCAACCCGAGAGAAGAAGGATTGCGGTGCAGCATTTGGGCGGCACCGATAAGCACTGGGATGGCTAAGATGCCAAAAAGAAGGCAGGTAAACCGCCATCCGGGCCCGGCTATCAGCGCCGCCGCAGCAATCGGCGCTACCACCTGACCGAAACCAGCGCCAGCCTTGACGAACCCTGTCATCAAACCCCGTCGTCGTACAAACCACCGTGCAATGGTTGAGAGGGTGCTCACATCGTGTGCGGCTATTCCAGCGCCGACCAACAGGCCGTAGTAGATATAGAGCTCCCAAGCTGCCTCCATACGGAAGAGCAGCGCATAGCCGAGGCCGAACATGATGCCAGCTATGGTCAGAACTGCTCGGGGACCGAACCTATCCCCGGCCCGGCCCATGAATACCGCCCCGCCCCCCATCATGAGAAATGCAAACGATGAAGCGCCGGAGATGGTCGTGCGGGACCAGCCAAACTCCCGCTCAAGCTCGGCAAAGAGCACGCCGAAGATAAAGACGCCGCCGAGATTGACTGCTTGGATGACGCAACAAGCTGCAACGATGCGGTAGCCGTAGAAAAGGACTTTGTCTCCCATTATTGGTGGAGAATTGGACAAAACCTTGCCGCCAGCCCGTGGGTTTCAGTTTGGCCTATAATGTATGAGTAACCAACTGCGTGGGCTGGTTTCATTGCTGCCAGTGTGCGTTGGGTTACATCTGCCATCGACAGAGTTTAGTCGCAGACGTTTTGAGAATCTATCAGTGATCAAGATCGAACCAATATCTGTTGAGGGTACCTAAGTAGCTAAAACGCCTGTTGGGATCGGTAAAGTTACCACATTACCCGCCACCGATTGGCACTGTACGCGAACTCACTAATTATTGCGCCCATGGCGTAGATTTCTGTTGAATGTTACTGCCTCACACCCCGGTGACAGAGGTTAGACCGCCTTGAGGACGCGATAATATGGTGGAAATTGATTTTCAGAATAAAATTTTAACACTTGTTTTGGTATTCCAAACCCAGCTTTGTCCTTGGTCAAAATTTAATATTTCGCCCCAGTTTGGCGCAAATCTTTGAAACTGGTGCGTTAAGGTAATGGCCTTATGAATTAAGGGAACCGATTTAGATGATCTACATGGTTGAGATGAATTTAACGGACTTGGCAAGGCGCGGTGACTGGGACCAGTGGTACGTTTCACATATGAAAATGCTCATCACAATCCCTGGAATTCACGCCACACAAAGATTTGAATGTGTTCATAAGCATGAGGCGCCCTTCGTAGCACTGCATGAGGTAGACGGTCCTCACGTGTTCGAAAGCACAGCATATAGGGAAAAAGCAGGACCTGTTGGCACTGGAGAATGGCGCAAAAAAATGAATAATTGGAGCAGAAATGTTTTTGATGGTGTTTTGGAAACCCCTGAAGTGCCTCTAGACGCACATCTTTTACTAATTGAAGAAGGTGCCCAGGCGCCCAAGGGAATTTCTGTAACTTGGTTAGACTCGGTTGGATTAGACAAGAGCGTCGAGCGACGCGCAATTGGCGTCTGCCATTCAGCTATAAAGGCTCCGCACATTTCAATTACTCAGGGAATAAGGTTACTAAAACCATTAACGCCCAGACTGAAAGGATAAATCACTAAAAAATCTACGTACTTAAAATAACTGGCTTTCGCGCGGTATGAAGCGGAGAGTGTTGGCATGACGACCAACAATCACAATGTCGAAGTAGATGTAGCAGTCGTCGGTGGCGGTGGTTCTGGGCTCGCCGCGGCGGCGGAAGCAGCACAACTTGGACGATCTGTTATTCTCGTCGAGAAAGAGTCCGAGCTCGGTGGATCAACGGCTTGGTCTATCGGCTCAATCTCAGCGACAAATACGCCCCACCAAAAAGCGCTTGGGATTAAAGACACGCCAGACGAGCATTTTGAAGATCTCGGCTTGCTTAATGATCACTACGCCGGACGTGACAACGAGGCATTGCGCCGCTTGCTAGTTGATAACACTACAAACCTGATTGAATGGCTCACTTCAATGGGTCTTGTATTTCTCGGCCCAATGCCCGAGGAGCCGCACCGTTATCCGCGGATGCTAAACGTCCTGCCAAATTCGCGAGCCTTTCCTTATCATTTGGGCCGGTACTGCCAAAAATTGGGCGTAGATATACGTACTGAGACGGCTGCAGAATCGCTGATTGAGCATGAGGGGCGGATAATAGGCCTTCGCGCGTGCGGACCGGACGGCGAGGAGTATGAAGTGCTAGCGCGTGGCGGCATAGTACTGGCGAGCGGCGATTTTAGCGGCAGTGTAGAACTAAAAGAACGCTTCGCTGGAAAGCTAAACGTCGCCGGGGTCGATCCCGTAAATCCTGCGGCGACAGGTAGAGGGCATAAACTGGCGCTTGCGCTTGGAGCTGAGGTGGTCAACGGTGATATCGTGCGGGGCCCAATCTTGAGATTCATTCCGCCGACACGACCGAGTTTACTACTCCGCTTGCCCCCGTGGCGACCGCTAGCACTCTTCATGCGCTGGGCGACGCGTAATCTGCCTGAAGGAATTCTGCGACCATTTATGATGAGCTTTCTTACTACTGCGCTTGGCCCTTCGCTAGAGCTCTTTCGGGCAGGAGCTATTCTCGTCAACAAAGAGGGCAAGCATTTTACTGACGGGTATGGTGCACTTGCACAGGAGACAGCAAAGCAAACGGACGCTATGGCCTTCATCCTTTTTGATCAATCACTTGCGGATAAGCTACACGACTATCCGAATTTTATCTCGACTGCGCCTGGTATCGCTTATGCTTATCTTGATGACTACCGACGGAATCGGCGGGACATATTTCATACCGCACCGACGCTTGATCGACTCGCTGCTTACATAAGAGTGCCGGCGGAGGAGCTTGCTACCACGGTTGCAACCCATAACAAGGTTAGGGGAGATCGGCAACGAATTAGCCAACCTAACTTTTATGCCCTCGGTCCAGTCAAGGCCTATGTGGTGTTTACAGATGGCGGCCTGCGGGTGAGCGATGGACTACAGGTTTTGCGAGAAGGTGTTCCAATTCCGGGTCTCTATGCATCTGGCGCAGCGGGGCAGGGCGGTGTATTACTGGAGGGCCACGGTCACCATCTCGGCTGGGCCTTTGTCTCTGGCCGCCTCGCAGGCCGGAATTGTTCCTTTGCGGTCCCGCCGATAGCGCATCATAACACTCCATTGATCGAATGAGACCACGTAATCAAGACAGCGAGAAGATTCAAATTACTTTCCATCGAGAAGTACGGCAGATTGCATTAGCCAAATTTTTCATGAAGGTGAGGCTAAGACAATAAAATTTGTAATTTAGGTTTGTTGGCCGGGAAAAACCTGATTTGGTACAGGGAGACCTTCACTCCAATTTAGGAGATTT
>CAZDQC010000053.1:0-21157 GCA_964507245.1 uncultured Rhodospirillaceae bacterium | reverse complement strand
CTGTCTACGAAATCTGGCGAGATAACCAACTGTGCCCGTACGTAGCCGCCGCGGGTTTCCGTGCCATGGCTCTTTAGCATGGTTACTCGTTTGCCCTCATTTATCGCGCAACGGCCCAGGATCAAGGCCATGCGGATTACGCCCTGGCCACCAAATCCGCTGATCAGGATTTCCGTCCGCGACTTCAAGATGATGCGGCCATATCGGAGCGGACCCGGGCGTTCACATCACGCAACATCTTAGAGTATTCCGGGCGGCTGTTAGAAGCGTCGTGCTTGATGCCAGTTTCCCAGGCAAATTCGGTGTCGTTGCCGTCCTTTGTCTTGCCCTTGGTGTGGTCGTAGATCCAATCCATCCCGACTATTGGGTCACGGCTGCCAAGCGCCTGAGCACCGAAATTCTCGATACAAGGGAAGCGGATGTGAACAAAGGAAAAGCCATCGTTCTGCATCGCCTTTTTGACGATCTTGACAGTTTGACGCCATTGTACGGAGGTGGTCTCAGCGACAAAGGTGGCTCCGGCAGCGATCACCACGTCGCACGGGTCGAAGGACTGTTCAACCATGCCATAGGGACTGGAATTGGTGACATAGCCATTCGGCGTGGTCGGCGAAAATTGTCCGCCGGTGGATTCATACCCCATGTTGTCCTCGCAGATCACTGTCATCCCAACGTTGCGCCGAGCCGCGTGAATCAGGTGCGATGTGCCGATCGAAGCGGCATCTCCGTCGCCCACCACGAGTAAAATCTTTTTGTCGGGTTGGGCCATTTTTAGGCCGGTGGCAACAGCCATGGCGCGGCCATGAGTGGCGCCAAAATTGTCGCCGCCCCAGGTGGCAAAGGTCATCCGGCCAACGCAGCCTATGCCCGCGCCAAAGATCACGTCCTCTTTTTTCAAGCCCAATTCATCGATCGCCTGCAACAACCACATTTCGATCGCACCGATAGCGCAGCCCTGGCAGGCCTTTGTTGGCACCATGCCCTCTCGTAGATATTTGTCAGCTAGCTTGTTCATTAACTTACCTCTGTCCAGATATAAGCTTGTTCAGGCATCCGTTGATGTTTGGCTACGCTGTCCAGCGCTGTGCAAACTTCAGCGACGGTGTGCAATTCACCACTTTTGCCCATGAAATGTACGCTCTCCCTGTTCGGTGCCGCTCGCATTACCTCGCGGACTAACTGTCCGTCATAGTTCAATTCACAGACCAGATAGTTCAGGTCCTGTTCGAAAAGTTCATCGGGAAAGGGCCATAGCGAGATCAGTCGCAAAAATCCAGCCTTGATGCCTTGGTTGCGAGCTTCCAGTACCGCTGTCTTCACCGTGCGGGCGGTAGCACCGTATGCCACGGCGACCACTTCTGCATCCTCCAGGCCAACCGCCTCGTAGCGCAGAATTTCTTCCTTGTGGTGGCGGATTTTGTTAATCAGACGGAAAGTTTGCGCCCACTGTGCTTCCATATTCTCGATGTCATAGCCTTCTTCTGTGTGGGTATATGGCGATACACAAACTCCAGTGCCCTCGCCAATGACGTTCGGAGCCAAATCGATCTCGGAAGAATTTGCCGGAAAAAACGGCATTTCCATATTGTGCCGTCGCGGCACTACGATCTCTGATAATTCGTTGTAGTTGCTCGGCAGAAATAGGTCCTCGGACATATCGGCGACGACCTGGTCTGTTAAGATTGTCACTACGGTGCGGAACCGTTCGGCGAGATTGAAGGCGTCGATGGTCAGCCAGAAAGTTTCCTGTACGCTGTTGGGCGACAACACTATGGTTTCTATGTTGCCTCCGTGGCTACAATAGCGCGAGACGTAGAATTCCCCCTGCCCGGGCGCTCCGGTGATGCCACTGACCGGGCCGACTCGCATGGCATCCACCACCACGACCGGGATTTCGTTTACGATGGCCCATCCGTAGGCATCATGCATCAGCGTGTAGCCGGGACCCGATGTCGCCGTCATCGCCTTCTGACCACCCAAGCTAGCGCCAGCACACATATGCATACCGGCCAGTTCGTCTTCGGCCTGTAGGTAATAACCATCGATCTGCGGCAGGCGCTTCGACATGAACTCGGCGATATCGGTGGCCGGGGTGATTGGATAGCCGGCGAAGACACCAAGGCCGGCAGCAATAGCGCCTTCAGTTAGGGCATAGGTGCCTGCTTCCAGCAAGCGCTTACCATCGCTGTAGTTCACCTGCCATTCGGCCCACGGGGCCACTAATTCCTCAGGCAATGTTTTCTCGTCTGATGCCATGCAAAATTCCTTCAGGACGTTCTGGCCGTCAACGCTCCACCTCGGTCTTGGCCACCACCTCAAGACAAAAATCCGGGCAGATCTGGTAACAAAGCTGGCAGCCGAAGCAGTTTTGTTCGTGTTTCACATAGACTGGACGCCAGCCCATTTTGTTGGGCTCATCCCGCCATGCGAAGACCTCAGTCGGACAGATATTAATGCAGAATCCGCAGGCCTTGCAGTTGTCTTCGATGAGGTCAATATCCCAGATTCCGGCGTTTTTAGTAACCTCTGTCTTCTGAGTCTTAAATAGAGGCATCGGTTGCCGTCCAGTTCGCGCTGCAAAGGCGTCGGTGGCGCCACGGTTATAAAATTGCTCCGAAACGAGTTTTGTGTTCCGAAAATGGCGGAATCCCCGCGACTATAGCGTCCGCGACGTCTACCTGTCCAGCAAGGTAGTTGCTTCCCGTTCTAGATTGTATGAGAGATGTTTCAACCGCAGAACGCGGCTGTGTCGTGATTATTGATGCGGAAAATCGCCGCCGTCTTGAACACAAGGCAAAAATATTTTTAATTCATGTAGCCACTTCAAATATGGACTTAAATCCGCCCGCCTTGTGCGTAAACCGGATCACATTGTGTAGGACGGGATCGAAATCATCTAAGCTTTATAGGAGGGCGCCTTCTGCTTTTAGACTCAGGGTAATGTCGGGTAAGCCCTGCTTAGCCGTGCAGAACTTACCGCGACTTTTCCATTTCTGCCTGGACTGTTGCATAAACCAACGCGCGAAATTTCATTCGAATGGTTGTCCTCTCCTTATGTGGCGGTCAGTATAGCTAGGATTTGCTACCGGGCTCGGTGGTCCCGATCTAATCCGGGTTGCTTTGGGTGTGGGTAGGGGTGATGAAAATCTGGTTGCACGTAGTCGATTGCCGCCAGCTTTTCGCAGGCGTCCTGGTACACCGTAGCGATGGAGTCCTCAAGGGCATAAACCTTGGTTAGATCGGCTGCGAATTCAGGGGTTTCTTCCGGCGGGTTATCCCGGTACCAGCGCACGGTCCGTTCTATGGCTTCGAGGGGCGGGACAACATCCCGGTATCCCAGTTCCGATTTGATTTTGTAGAGATCGAAGAGCTGGTGGTTCGAGGGACCATGAAACATCATTAAATCGCGGGCGGGATATGCGTATTGATCCGGCACGCCAATGATTTCGATCTTGCTTTCCATTGTCCAAGCGACCACTTCGACCCACTGCGCCATGGTTAGTTGATGCTCGTCGCCACAATTATATATTTGCCCGGCGGCGGTATCGGGCTTTTGTGCCGCAAGCAGGACAGAATGGGCAACGTTCTCAGAATAACCCCGCGTGGTGAGGGTCAGACCGCCGTCAGGCAACACCATATGAGGGCGGTCGTCCATGAAGCGGCGCATGACAGTCCAGATTGTCGGGGTCAACTGTCGCGGACCGTAGACCACGGGATAGCGAAAATGTGTGGCGCTATAGTTGCCGCTCTCGTGACCGTGCATGACGGCCTCTTCCGCTAGCCGGACAAGGTAACCGAAACGGAATTCCTCTTCGCTTTCCACTTTCGGCGCATCCTCCGGCAGCGGCACCTGCAAGCCGGCCGGAGATAATTCTTCAGGCTGCAAAACACCGCGGAAACAGGGTGCTCCGCCGACCGTAATCAGCTGTTCCGTGTGCTCTCCGACGATTTCAGCGATATAACGGATGCGGCCGTAGGTCGCGATGATCAGGTCGAATGAACGGCCATGGAGCGCTTCACGAATGGTCTCGCGGAAATGTGGATCTCCGATGATCCGCTCGACTGAGTGCGGGACCTCGTTACTGTCATGTGTGCCGCGATGCATGATTGAGACATCGTAGCCTTGCGCGATTAGACCATTGACCAGATAAGGTCCGGTCGGTCCGGTGCCGCCAATGACAAGTGCTTTCAATAAATTAATTCCTTTAACCCGGCTTTTGTGCGGTGATCAGACCAAGTTGATGTGGCGTGAACCAGCGGGACATAGCGTTGACATAACCCGCTTGACCAAGAAAATCGCACCACTCCGCCCCGGTATTGACGCGGCCGAGGTAGCGGCCCTGGCGCACCCCAGCCAGGTTGACGAAAGCTGGGTCCAGCGGGCCAGTCTTATCATCCTCCAGCATGTAGTCGATTATCAGCATTTCGCCACCCGGTTTGAGTGCTTGCTGGGTCCGGCGCAGCACGGTGATGATCTCGTCGGGCATGTATCCCTGCAGAGGCGTGATGTAGGAGGCTAGATCATGGCCTCCGGGAAAGGGTGTTTTCAGAAAGTCACCAGCCATGGTGTCTATGCGGGTTTCTAACCCGTGCTTGGCTATGAATTCCTGGGCGATGACGATGACGTTTGGTTGGTCCATAATCGTCACCTGCAGTCCCGGATTGCGCTCGCAGGCGGCGATCGCATAGCAGCCGGATCCGCCTGCTATGTCGAGCCAACGGCCGAAGCGGGAAAAATTGTAATCCTTGGCTAACTTATGGCCCAACCCGATCGATGCTTCATAACCGGCGACGGTGAAGCGCCGCGCCTCTTCCGGGTCTGCGAGGGCGTTTAGGTAGCTGTGCTCGTCGCGTCCAGCGCCGTCAGACACGGCTGTTAGATTGGCGGCAACGCTGTCAAAGTCAGTGTAGTCACGCCGCGCAATATAGAGCAGGTAGTCACCAAAATAGGTTCGGCTATCCTTGACCAGGTAGCGCTCCACGTCGTTCATGTTGACGTGATGTCCATCGACCTCCCGCACCAAATTCATGGCCTTGCAGACGGTGAGCAGCCTGTCGGTCTTCTCGGCTTCGACGCCAATGGCCGCACTGAGTTCTTCAACCGTACCCGCGCCGCCCGCAATATGGCTAAAAAATTCCAACTCTATCGCGCCAAGCAGGGCACAGGTTTTCTTGAATGAAAGGGCGATATCCGTCATGCGCTCGGTCTTCATACCGAGCGAAAAATCTTCCTTTTCCATGATTTCTCCCTTAACCCGATGCTCTGGGCTCCGCTAGTGGTACTTCACCATTTATGATTTTGCTTTTTGGTCGCGGTAACGTTGCTTGCGCGCCTCCCAGTTCTTCACCTGTTTTTGTGAAAGGAAGGGTTGCTCAGCCGTAAAGACAGCATCCTTCCAGTCCTCACCCTTTGACCAGACAACCGGCATGGTCAAAGTGCTGCGAGGTGTCTTGGCTTCTTCGAGTAGATTGAGCGCTGCGCCGATTATCCGGCTCTGCATATCGTTGTCGAACGGCTCGCCACAGGGGCTTCCCAGTGGGAAGTCTACGAATACAAACCTTGATACGCCGCAATGTTCGACAATGTCCCGTGCGGCGCCAATGATAACGGTGGGAATGCCATTTTCTTCCAAGTGGCGTGCGACCAGACTCACGGTCTGGTGGCACACGGGTCAGACCGGAGTCAGAATTGCTATATCGGCGCCTTCCTCGTTGCACTTTGCCAAGGCAGCGGGTGCAGATGTCTCCGACATCAATTTTTGGCTGTAACCTCGATTAATGTTGTGGAAATTTTTTGTCACCGCACCGATGCGACCGGCCTGGGCGAATTCCTGTAAGCGGTTGAGCGGCAAATAGGCATCAATATCATCGAGCGAGGTTGCGTAGTGGTCAAAACTTTCCTGGCGGCTGTAAAGTTCATCGATTGGTGTGCGCCAGGGAACAGAATAAACCTCGCCGACCGTGGTCTCCAAAGCCGGCAGTTTCTCGCCCTCCTCCCGCCGTACTGAAACATCGGATGTGGAGAACAGGGTAACCACGGATTCTGACAACGGCTTCTTGAGTGGCGTGAAGGGAACATCCTCAAAATGCGCCCACGTATACGGCTTTTCATAGCCTTGGCCCAGGTAGTATTCGCGAATTCGCTGCATGTATTGGACAGGGCTCATATGCGGGCTCTCTCTTTGTTTGGGGGGTTGTTAGCCATGCTAACCAAGTATAACCAAAAGTGTGGAGACCGCAAAATTCTGTTAGATGGCGCCTTTGCAGCGAAGAGCGGCAATTGCCTTCTCGCTGTATCCCAATTCAGAAATGACAGCATCCGTGTCACGGCCAATTTCCGGCGCTGGATCAAGGTCGGGCGAACTCGGTCCCGCAAGCACGCTGATCTGTCGTAGAGATCCTGCCATTGGATGCTCCGAGGCAGAGATCATGTTGCGTGCCAGCAGCTGGGGATCGTCATAGGCCTCAGCCGGTGAGCGAATTTGTGAAACTTCGATATCGAGCGCACCGAGCTCTGTTACCCATTCAGCGGCGGATTTTTCGGCGATCGCTTCGCAAATGAATGCCGTCGCCTCTTCGTCGCCTGGCACCAGTCCGCGTTCGGCTAGATCTGCACGGCCCAGGTGTTCGAACAGCGTCCGACAGGAGGTCGGCCGCGCGGCGCCGATGGCAATGTGGCGTCCGTCTGCGGTCGGGTAAACATTGTAGGCAGCGTTTGGCATAGGCACGGTCAGGTCTCCTTTTGGGCGCAGGGTGCCGTGAGAAACAGCCAACATAGAAAATGTGACATCCTGCATTGCCAGGTCGATGTAGGTGCCTACACCCTCGACCGCTGCTTTGCGTAGTGCTGCCGCGATCGCAAATGCAGCGGCGAGTCCGGTAGCGGCGTCGGCGGCAAAGGTCGCGGGTGGGCCGGGTTCTGCCCCCGGTGGTGAGGTTGCTTGTAGTAAACCGGTGGCAGCCTGGAAGATAAGATCAAAGCCTGGTCGCAGACGGTCTGGGCCGTCCTGACCAAAGCCGGAGATGGAGCAATAAACCAGGCGTTGATTAAGCCCGTGCAGGGTCTCCCAATCGACACCGAGACGTTCCACCACACCCGGCCGATGGCCCTCGATCACGACGTCGGCCTTCGCGGCAAGCTTGTGGATCATTTCTTGCCCGGACTGGGAGCGCAGATCTAGCATGATCGATCGTTTACCCCGGTTGAGCAATAAATCTTCGTTGCTAATCGTGCCCGAACCGGCGCTCGGACGTTCGACACGGATCGAACGCGCGCCCCAGCCGACCAGTAGGAAGCCAGCAAACTTGCCCGGCGTCATCACGCCGATCTCCAAAACCTCAATTCCCGAAAGACTATCCTTCATAATGAAAATTATCCAAATCTATAGTCTGGCTGCTTTTTTAATTTATATCTGGCTTTAGGTTGGTTAGCGGTGGCATTGCTGTCGCAGAATTTCCAGGATGAATTACTGCAGCTGCATATCCTAAACAGACACCACCCCACAAGGTTGTAGTTAAGTCAGCGGCTTCCGTATAGGCGGAGCGTTTCTTTGAGCGTTTTTTCAGACGGGCGTATCGGAGCGGCATCGATCTACTGTTCATCCAGTAAGTTACATTGTTTCAGAACGGCTTCTCGGGAGCCAAAAAATGGTTAACTGAAGGACGAGCGCCTGGATGAAAACCTGTACCGGACCGTGTGGGAGACCGAGGACAATATAGACAATGTTGTATGAGCCGGTCATGCAAACATTGGCCGCTTTAGGATGGAACAGATTTGACGTACACAGTTACCAGACCTAATTGTTCCTTTTTGGCGCTTGCGGGCTGACCGATAGATATGGTCTGCTTTCAAATAAAAATGACCCGACGGGATGGAGAGGAAAGGTCGTCAGACATGAAGGATTTAGGCTTTGGCATTTTCTTAGCTCCCTTCCACACCGTGGATGAAGATCCTACGGCGGCGTTGGACCGAGATATGATGCTGTTGCAGCACCTAGACGGCCTAGGCTATGACGAGGCCTGGATCGGCGAGCATCACTCGGGCGGCTATGAGATCATCGCTGGGCCCGATCTGTTTATTGCTGCCGCCGCAGAACGGACCAAGCATATTCGGCTCGGTACCGGCGTTTCATCTCTGCCCTATCACCATCCCTTCACCAATGCCGGGCGCATGGTTCAGTTGGACCATATGACTAAGGGCCGAGCCATGTTTGGCGTTGGGCCGGGTGCCTTGGTGGGTGATGCCTTCCGCATGGGGATTGATCCCGGCGAGCAAAGGAGGATGATGAATGAGGCTTTGGATGCCATAATCCTCTTGCTGGATGGGAAGCGAGTGACCATGAAGACAGATTGGTTCGAGCTTCGTGACGCCCAGATGCAATTACCTTGCTTTTCTCGCCCGCGCATGGAAATGGCGGTGGCCTGCGCGCGTTCGCCGTCGGGTGCGCTTGCCGCTGGCAAACATGGTATAGGCATGCTCTCCATCGGCGGCACCAACGACGAGGCTCTTGCCGCCCACGCCAATAATTGGCGAATGTGCGAACAGGCTGCGGCCGAGGCAGGCCAGACTGTTTCCCGGGACAAATGGCGGTTGGTCACCCTGGCCCATGTGGCGCGGAGCCGTGAACAGGCGAAAAAAAACGTAAAACACGGGCTGGACGGCTGGGCACAATACTTCCGAGACATCGCCACTTTTCCCATTGTGCCGCCGGAGATTGATGACGCCTATACTTTCCTGACTGAAAATGGCATGGCGGTAATCGGCGACCCTGATGATGCCATCCGCCATATCGAAAAGTTACTTGAAGGTTCCGGGGGTTTTGGGGTGTTTCTGGAACTGGCCCACAACTGGGCCGATTTCGGCGCCACGTGTGAGCATTTCGAACTCATGGCCCGTTATGTCGTGCCTTATTTTAACAAAAAGAACGATTTGCGGCGGACATCCTACGACTATAGCCATGCCAACCGCGAGGTCTTTGTCGGTGCTGCCCAGGCGGCAGTGGAAAAGGAGATCCAACGGCAGGCCGAAAAAGAAACTATCCAGGCCGACCAGATTACTCAGGCGGGCGATGATTGAGGGAGTCGTTCATATCGAATATGGCTGTTACCGGACGTCATTCCTTACAACCTAAACGCGGATCCGATGCTATGACACAGACCGACAAAATATGGCCCAGTAAAAATCTGACTGAGGTGCCATACGCGGTTTATGAAGATGAACAAATCTATGCCCGCGAGCGGGAGCGGATATTTCAAGGCCCAACCTGGAACATTCTGGGCCTGGAGTGCGAAGTGCCAGAGGCGGGCGATTACAAGACCACGTTTCTGGGCGATATCCCCATCGTGGTGGTGAGGGGCCAGGATGGTGCTCTGCGCGGGTTTGAGAACCGGTGCGCCCATCGTGGTGCTCTGTTGTGTCTTGAAAAATTCGGGAAAACAAAGGTTTTTACCTGCGCCTATCATGCCTGGTCCTACGATTATGATGGCAATCTGGTGGGAGTGGCCTTTCAGAACGGAGTTCAAGGCCAGGGCGGCATGCCCGATGATTTTCGCCGCGAAGATCACGGCTTGCGGAGGGTCAAGATCGCTGTTCTGGCCGGCCTGATCTTCGGTAGCTTCGATCCCGACGTGCAGGATCTGGAACACTATTTGGGCCCTGAACATGTGCGACATATTCATCGGGTGCTACCCAAATCACCCAAGGTCCTGGGTTATTACACCCAGACCATGCAAAACAATTGGAAATTATATGCGGAAAATGTGCGCGATCCGTACCACGCCAGCATCTTGCATCTGTTTTTTACCACATTCCGGGTCAACCGTCTCAGCCAAAAGGGCGGCATTTTGGTTTCGGAAGGCGGCGGCAATCATATCAGCTATTCGAAACTTGACCCTAGTGGGGATGACCGGGAGTACGATAAGGAAAAACTGCGCGCCGACAGTAAATTTGGTCTTAAGGCATCGGCACTACTAGGCGGCATTGATGAATTCAACGACGGAATTACCATACAAATTCTTTCGGTTTTTCCCAATTTGGTGATCCAACAGGTGTTCAATTCCCTGGTAGTGCGTCAGATCGTCCCCCGAGGCGTGGATACGGCGGATATTCTCTGGACCACCTACGGTTTCGCGGACGATGATGATGCGATGTCTGAAATGCGGCAGCTGCACTCGAATTATGTCGGTCCGGCTGGTTACATCTCCATGGAAGATGGCGCGGTTGGCAACTTCATCCAGCGTGCCTTACCCGGAACGGCGGGCATGACATCCGTCGTGAAGATGGGAGGGGCGGATGCCGCCAGTATGGAGAGCCGGGCTACGGAAACCTCCATCAGGGGATTCTGGAAGGCCTATCGCCATCATATGGGGCTTTGATGCAAAATTCGATTGGAAAGGTAGCCGGACTCTTGGCGGATTACGCCCACTGCATCGACAGCGATGAGCTGGAACGCTGGCCCGGATTTTTCACTGACCAAGCCCGTTATTTTGTGACTACATCTTTCAACCGAGAAAGAGGGCTGCCCATTGGCATCATCGACGCCACTAGTCGGGATATGATGGAGGATCGGGTGGCTGCTTTGCGCAAAGCGAATATCTACGAGCCGCAACGGTATCGCCATATCATCTCGGTCGTGCGCATCACTGGGCGTGACGGCAAGGTAGTCAGTGCCGAAGCCGGCTTCATGGTCGTCCGAACCTTGATCGACGGTACCCAAGACCTATTCGTTAGCGGCCGCTACGAGGATGTGATCGATTTTTCCGGCGAGAGCCCCCTGTTTGCGGAAAAACAGGTGGTTCTAGACAGTGATAAGATTAACACACTATTGGCCATTCCCCTTTAAGATGGGAGTGAAATGGTACAACTGATTGACGATGATATCCGTAGCCGCGAAATTCTTGACTGGCGGGGGTTGCATATCTTCCATGGCCGCACCTCGTCTTGTTCCCAGAAACTGAGGATTTATCTTAATCTCAAAGGTATCGAGTGGCAGGGCCACGAAATGAACTTGGCAGAAAGCGAGACCTATTCAGAGTGGTTCCTAGGCCTGAACCCGCGGGGCTTGGTACCCGTTCTGGTACTGGATGGCGCAGTGCATATTGAAAGCAATGACATCATCACATTCTTGGAACAGCAGTACCCCGACCCTTGTTTATTTCCGAAGGACCAGATGTCAAAAATCCAGGATCTTTTGGTCTATGAGGACGATTTGCATCTGGATCTGCGTGCGCTAAGTTTTCGCTTTGTGTTTGGCCGCACCAGTATCAACAAAACCCTGGAAATGTTGGAACGGTATAAACAAGCCGGCAGGACCGTAGGCGGTGCAACCGATCATAAACGTCAGGGCAATGAAATTGACTTTTATGACCGATTGGCGCGGGAAGGAATTACGGACGCTGCCGTCCGCGCTTCGGCCCAAAAATTTCGCACTGCCTTCAATGACCTTGACCGAAGACTAACAAGCAACAGCTACTATTTCGGCGATAACCTGAGCATCATTGATATCGCCTGGTTTGTTTATGCCAGCCGGTTGCATATTGGCGGTTACCCTTTCGAACGCCTGCATCCCAATGTTCACGCCTGGCGCGAAGATTT
Source organism: uncultured Rhodospirillaceae bacterium (assembly GCA_964507245.1). Classification (GTDB taxonomy): domain Bacteria; phylum Pseudomonadota; class Alphaproteobacteria. The sequence continues at coordinate 9,564 of CAZDQC010000053.1, read as the reverse complement.
GGTTGAGGATGACCGTTTTGCCCGCGAAGTCCGTTTGGAAGATGGTGTACAAAGCATGATCGCCCGCAATCATGCAGACTGGAAACAGGCTTGCACCACGCTGGCTGACGTGGGCGGGTTGTAGATATTAATCAAAACTGTGGAGGCGTTTCATGGCCCCGAAAATCGTTTTCGTCACGCAATTCCCTGCTGCCGCCGATTCCGCTCGGGATCTGGCCCCGGCCGGTTTTGAATTAGTGATCGCCGACGCGCATAGCCAAGCCTACAACACGGCCATGACGGATGCAGAATATCTAGTGGGGTTCGTCGATATGCTGGTGGGCACGGAGTTGTACAAGACAGGCCCAAACTTAAAACTGATTCAGCTTTTGAGTGCCGGGTACGACCGGGCAGATATTGCCGCCGCTCAGCGAGCCGGAGTGCCCATTGCTAACAACGGCGGGGCCAATGCAATCGCGGTCTCGGAACACGCCATTATGTTGATGCTGGCCGTCTCGCGTAAACTGGCAGTCCAGCACGCCAATGTTGCAAGCGGCCGCTGGCGGGGTAATGACGTGCCGAAACTGTATGAGTTGCACGGCAAGACCCTAGGCATTGTCGGCCTAGGTACCATAGGCAAGAAAACAGCCCGCCTGGCCCAGGCTTTCGGCATGAATGTCATCTACTACGACATCGCTCGGCTCACCGAAGATCGGGAGGATGCACTGGGTACACGCTTTCGCCTGTTGCGCGAGGTGATGGCCCAGGCCGATGTTGTAAGCTTGCATGTACCCCTGAACGACAGTACGCACCATTTGATTAGCACCGAAGCACTGGCGGCCATGAAGCCTGAGGCGATATTTGTAAACACGGCCCGTGGTCCCGTAGTGGACGAAAAAGCTCTGTATGAGGCTTTGACATCCGGAGGCATTGCCGCTGCCGGGTTAGACGTGTTCGACCAAGAACCGCCCGACGGCGATAACCCGCTGCTGGCACTGGATAATGTCATTCTAACTGCTCACATGGCCGGCCCTACCCAGGAAAGCAATCAGGCTCGGGTGCGCAATGCCTTTGACAATGTACAACGGGTGGCCCGTGGCGAGGAACCATTATGGGTCATCCCCGAATTGGACGGATAAGGGTCCGCCTGCTAGCATGCACCCAAACTTGTCATCACTTTGTTGAGAGCATACGGATGAGCGATAAGACACCCGCAACCTTCGCCGTGCCAGACAAGGCCATCACACCTTGTGGCATCAATCATCTGGTGCTCAATGTGCGGGATATGGAAGAATCCCACAAATTCTGGACGGAGATCCTCGGTTTCAAGCAAGTAGGCGATTTGAAGGCGGCGCCTGACCGGCCCAATCCGCCAAATATGCGGTTCTACAGCGGCGAAAAAGATGGCTTAAGCCATCATCATGATTTGGCCTTGGTGGAAAACAAGGAGCTACCCGAACCACCGAGGGATTTCAAGATGTTCGGCAACCCCACGGCCATCAACCATGTAGCCATAACCTTGCCGAGCCGCGAAGCTTGGTTGTCGCAGTTGGCCTTTATGCAGTCCAAGGGCGTCGAATTTGGCCGCCGAGTGGATCACGGAATGACCCACAGCTTGTATATCTCAGACCCTAACGGATATGGCGTCGAGTTATTGTATGATCTGCCCCGCGAGGTCTGGGAGGGGGATATCGATGCCGCCTTGAACTGGCTTCGGCCTCTGCCCACGGAAGGCCCAGAGGCGTTGGTAGACGAGGTTGAGGATAATCCCGTGTTTGCCGCCGCCGGCGATGATTGACTTTGGAGCGTAAGGCAAATGACCTACGAAGCAATCGACGTAAAGCCCCTCAATCCGGTTATCGGCGCGGAGATTTCCGGCGTCGATATTTCAAAGCCTTTGGGCAATCAGCTCTATCAGGAAATTCATGATGCGTTGATAGAGCATCAGGTGTTATTTTTTCGAGATCAGGAAATGACCCTGGATGAACACATGGCTTTTGGAAAACTGTTTGGTGAGTTGCACATTCATCCCTCAGCCAAGAAAACCCAGAACCGTCCTGAAATTATCACCATCCATTCCGACGAACGCTCTAAAGCAGTGGCAGGAATGAAATGGCATTCCGATGTCTCCTGCGATGAAGAGCCGCCCATGGGTAGCATTCTGCATCTGCATACGATTCCGAACTCCGGTGGCGATACTATGTTCGCCAGCATGTATGCCGCTTATAACGCACTGTCCCAGCCCATGAAGGACTTTCTCGGTGGATTGCAGGCCTGGCATGAATCTGCCCATGTGCACCGGGACCGCTTGGGCCATAAGGGCGAGCTGCGGGATGGTAATGACAGTTACCCTGTCTCGCTGCATCCTATCGTGCGCACACATCCGGTGACAGGTCGGAAGTGTCTATTCGTGAACGAGAATTTTACGACCCGGGTGGAGGGGCTTCTGCCCAATGAAGGTGAAGCATTATTGAAGATGTTGTACGAACACATCACCACACCGGAATTCCAGTGCCGCTTCGTCTGGGAAGAGAAATCCGTAGCCTTCTGGGATAATCGTTGCGCCCAACATCGCACAGTCTGGGACTATTACCCCCGGGTCCGCCATGGCTATCGTGTCACGGTGGCAGGCGACAAGCCTTACTAAATAGCTTCTATTTGGGCAAGGGAGCCTTTCCAAACGGCTTGGTATTGAGTGGCCACAAGCATACTGGGTTCACCCAAATATTCCTAGTTTGTTGGCTATTCGGAACGAAAATCTAACTTTACCCACTTCGCACTTCGGCCACCAAACGGCCAATTTTGTCCAAACGCGGTAACACATCATCCGCAGGTGCTGCCTTGATACCGAAAATACAGCGGGTCACGCCTTGAGCGGCCAATTGTTCAATGGCAGCCGGATCGCGTGGCGTGCCGAACGTTGTGACAGGATAGGGTTCGTGCCCGGCCTCCTGGGCCAGGGCGGCCAATTCCGCCATGCGGTCAGTCTTTAAATCAAAAGAATTTCCTTGCTCGGCCAACATAGGAACCCAGCCATCGCCATAGCTCAAAATTCGCTTAAAGGTACCCGGAGCATCGCCACCGATATAAATCGGAGGATAAGGTTTTTGTACTGGTTTTGGCCAAGAGAAAATACGATCGAATTTGACGAATTCGCCGTCGTAGCTGGCCTCGTCCTGGGTCCAAATTTCCTGCATGGCCTCCACCCGCTCGCGAACTACCTTCCATCGCCTTTCCCAGGGCATCCCGTGGTTTTCCATTTCCTCCCGGTTCCAGCCACCGCCGACGCCAAAATCCAGGCGGCCACCGGAGATATGATCCAGGCTGGCCACCTCCTTAGCCGTGGTGATCGGGTCGCGCTCCATTACCAGGCAAATGCCCGTGCCAAGACGAATACGTTTTGTTACCGCAGCAGCAGCCGTCAGTCCCAGAAACATATCCACGTTGTGAGAGTAGTCGGGGGGCAGCTCTCCACCAATGATGAAGGGTGTCTGGCGGCTGGCAGGGATATGGGTGTGATCCGGAATAAACAGGGCGTCAAATCCCCGTTCTTCCACAGCCACGGCTAGATCCGCAGCCTGCATGGAATAATCTGTTGCGAACATGCAAATGCCGAATTCCATTACGCCCTCCCGGCGATTGAATTGCCCTAACTATAGAGGCTGGCCACCATGATAATGTCAATTTCCTTGCTACCGGTGTGGGGCGGTCTGCGCAAGAGGTCCGTGTCCCCGCGCTTAGGAATGGCCCGCTCGCCCCGGATTGCAAAAATTAGCATCCGTCATGGGTTTCCTCGCTGACGGCGACCAAGCAGAAGAACAGGGCTTGCTAAATTATCAGTCGCCAGCGGTAAGGCTAAAATGGGGGTTCTGCGAACTGGGAAATTGGTTTGAGATATGCCATCTTAGCCGTCAAGGATTGAGGATAACGAGAACGGTAGAAGGTCATGCGAAACAATATTGGTCAGTTCCTGAGCAAACGGGCCCATTTGAACCCGACCATGGAGGCTTTGGTCGATGTGGCCACCGGTCGACGGCTGAACTATCGTGAAATAGATCTGCGGGCCAACAAGTTGGCCAATGCCATGCACGGCCTTGGCGTAAGTAAAGGTGACCGCGTCGCTATTTTAATGATGAACGGGGTCGAATATTTCGAAAGTTTTACCGGGTTAGCCAAGATTGGCGCTGTCGTTGTTCCGCTGAACTGGCGGTTATTGGCGGACGAGTTGAGTTATATTTTAAAGGATTCGGGCGCCACTACTTTAATTTACGGCAGCGATTTTTCGGAAACCGTGTGCGATTTGAATGGCCGTGGCGGCGGGGGCACGGATATTGTCAACTGGGTGGAATTTTGTGATGAGGGACATGAACGGGATCTTTTTTCCACTGGTTACAACGATTTGACCAATCGTGCCTCCGACGTTGCGCCCGAGATCACAGCTGGAGACGATGATGATGTGTTTATCATGTACACATCTGGCACCACTGGTTTGCCAAAGGGAGCGCTCCACACCCATAACACCATGACTTGGGCCCTAATCACAATAAGCACCACAGCAGAATTTCGTTACAAGGATCGCTTTGCTATTGCCCTGCCTATGTACCACGTCGGCGCTCTGCTGCCGGCCGTAGTGACAGTCTATATCGGCGGCACCTGCATCATGCTGCGCCAATTCGACCCCAAATTGATGTGGGAAGTAACTGAACGGGAAAAACTGACGACAAATTTGGCCGTTCCGGCGATGCTGAACTTCATGCTGCAAGTGCCAGAATTCCAGAAATACGATATTTCAAATTTGCGATGGATCATGTCCGGCGCCTCGCCGGTGCCAGCCAGCTTGATTGAGACCTATAGGGACATCGGCATCGAGGTGCACCAGGTATATGGAATCACGGAGGCGGGAGGCCCTGGCACCCTAATTAGCCCCGATGATGCTATGGTCAAAATAGGCTCAGCAGGAAAGGCATTCTTCCATACCACGGTCAAGGTGGTAGACGGGGACGGCAAGGAGACTGAACCTGGCGAGCCGGGTGAGTTGTTGATCAAAGGCGCCCATGTGATGAAGGGCTATTGGAATAATCCCGAGGCTACGGCCGAGACAATCCGTGACGGCTGGCTACATACTGGAGATATTGCATTGCGGGACGAAGACGGCTTCATCACCATTCACGACCGGGTAAAGGATATGATTATTTCCGGGGGTGAGAACGTCTATCCGGCAGAGTTGGAGAATATAATTACCTCCCATCCAGGTGTGGCCGATGTAGCAGTGATCGGACAGGACAGCGATCGCTGGGGGGAAAGCCCCTTCGCCGTGGTAGTTAGGGCGGATGAAAATTTGACCGAATCCGATGTCTTGAAACATTGTGACGGCAAAATGGCCCGCTTTAAGCAGCCTAAGGGTGTAAGTTTCATCGACGAAATTCCGCGCAATCCCACGGGGAAACCGCTTAAACGTGTGCTCCGGGATCAGTTTCCCGGACCTGCTCCCGAGTAAAATTGGGGAAAGATAAACGCCATGAACGTCGTGCAGATGCAGCATAAAGTCAGCGAGTCCGAATGGCGGACCAGGGTAGACTTGGCCGCTTGTTATCGATTGGTTGCTCACTATGGCTGGACCGACCTGATTTTTACACATCTTTCGGCCCGGGTGCCTGACACTATCGGTTCGTCAGAGGGAGAAGCGTTTCTCATAAATCCCCTGGGCTATTTGTTCCACGAGATTACCGCCTCGTCCTTGGTCAAGGTGGACCTGGATGGCAAAATACTGTCCGAGACGGATTATCAAATAAATCCGGCAGGCTTCACCATCCATAGCGCCGTGCATGGCGCCCGGCCCGACGTGGGCTGCGTGATGCATCTGCATACTGATGATGGGGTGGCTGTGTCATCCCAGGCGGATGGCTTGCTTCCTCTGACCCAAACGGCCATGACTATCGTACCTAATCTGGCCTATCATGACTATGAGGGTATTGCTCTGAGCCACGACGAACGTGAACGTCTGGTCGCTGACCTAGGAGACAGCAATGTCATGGTTCTGCGTAATCACGGCACCTTAAGCTGCGGCGAAAATGTTTCCTCGGCATTCCTGAACATATACTTACTGGAGCGGGCCTGCAGTATGCAGGTGCGTGCCCTGTCCGGCGGCGCGGAATTGAACATGCCTTCAACCGATGCTATTCAGACCGTGGCCAATCAAATTTCCGACACTAATCTACCTTTGGCTGAACTGGCCTGGCCGGCCCTGTTGCGGATGCTGGACGCTCAGGATCGGACCTATCGCGATTGATGGATGCGGAATTTCCTTCCCGGCCGCCTGTTGGTTTCATCGCATCGACGACCCGGGGGCCTTTCTCCACCCGCAACGGACCCTATTTCCACAAGGTAGAGTCTGGAGGTCGGTTCTGGCATGGCGTGCGGATTCAAAACCGCCATTGCAATGCGCATGGCAGCCTTCATGGTGGCATGATGTCCGCGTTTGCCGACGGGTTGCTGACTACGGCTGTTAGCCGGCAGACAAAACGGCGCGGGATTACCGTGCGCATGGTTTGCGATTTGATTGAGGCCGTTGTCGTCGGCACCTGGCTGGATGGTACGGCCTGGGTTACTGGGCAAGAGGGCGAAATGGCCTATGCTGAGGCCGAGGCTTTCGCCGAAGGGAATATAGTCTTCACTGCATCCGGTGTATTTAAAACCCTTGAAAGGTAAATCCTGCGACCATTCCTGCTAGCGGCAGGGTATGTCCCTTCAATGTCATTAGGGCCAATTTGCGCCAAATATTGGGGTGTCACCTCACCAGTATAATTATTGGGTTCTCTTCCTATCGCTTAGATGGTGATTTTAGTTAACAGTCCTCCGTTACGGGAACCTAATTTGTCGACCTTGTTCACATAGCAGGCAATGCCATAGCCATTGCACAAATCGGTTAGTTTCCATTTCTGGCTCGGGCCTTGGTTCCTCTAGGGGTGGTCTGAAGACGCGTCGGCACGCGGGGTCATCGGCGTACCGCCGGTGTGGGCAGTCAATAGCCGCGAATCTTGTCAAACAAATCGGGTACCGCTTTGCCAGCCTCTATACGGCGGATGTTAGCGGCCACTGACTTGGCGCAGGAGCGTGGTATTAACTCGCCAGCAACATGGGGCGTTATCAATACCTTGTCGTGCAGCCAATACGGGTGATCGGAGGGCAGGGGTTCTTCATTAAAAACATCCAGAAACACTCCGCCCAAGTGGCCGCTGTCCAAGGCGTTTAGAATGTCTTCATCAACTTGATGGCCACCGCGGGCAATATTGATGATGATGCCGCCTTTGGGCATGGCGTTGATCAGGTCCTTGTTTATGATTCCTTGGGTTTTAGCTGTCAGGGGCAAGACGCAGACCAGATAGCGGCATTGCGCGGCCATGGCTAGCAACCCATCAACGTCATGATAGCAAATGACGCCTGGCATAGATTTTTTGCTACGCGACCAGCCGTGCACTTGGAAGTCCAGTGCGCCTAGTTTGCGGGCGCAGTCGCCACCGATAGCGCCCAGACCTAGGATGCCCACGGTTGTTTCTGGGGTATATAGCGGCCATGATCGGTTCCAGCGGCTGCGCAGTTGCTCGTGGCGATAGAAGTGCATATTGCGGTGAAAATGCAGGACGCCATAAATGGCGTACTCCGCCATCATGGCCGCCAAATAGTCATCTACCATTCGCACGATGGGCAGATGAGGGGGCAATTCAGGATCGGCTAGGATATGATCGCAGCCGGCAGCGATTGATAGCACGGCCTTGACATTTGGCAGGCTAGCAATCAGGCCGTGCGGCGGCCAATAGACCAGCGCATAATCAATTTCATCTCGATCACCCACGTCCGGATAGGCGCGAAATTCCAACTCCGGCATTTCGTCGGCCAAAGCGCCGCGCCAAAGGTCTACTGGATCCTGATGTGAGGCCATTAATACTGTTGCCATGTCGGGCCCTCCTTTGGGCGGCAATATAGCTTAGACTTCACCGTTGGCCTATTTCGCGGCAATATAATCAGATGAGAACCAGTGCTGCCACTTTGCCCTTAGAACTGACCGACGTGTCGTTGCGCGCTGGCAACAAGCGCGTGATAAAAGATTTAAGCTGCAGGTTCACGAACCGGCCGGGCTGCAGTGTAATTATTGGACCCAATGGCGCGGGCAAGAGCATGCTATTGAAGCTTTGCCATGGTCTAGTATCTCCGGATGCTGGCCGCATCACCTGGGCCGGCGGTTCTGACCCGGGGCGGCGCGGGCAATATCAGGCGATGGTTTTGCAGCGGCCGGTTCTGTTGCGCCGCTCCGTCAATGCCAACATAGCCTTTGCTTTGAAATCAAAAAAACTACCCCCAGGCGAACGCAACCACCAGGTTGCGGAAGCTTTGGCGGGTGCCGGTTTGAGCCGATATGCCAAGACACCGGCCCGGCGGCTATCGGTGGGCGAACAGCAACGCCTGGCTCTGGCACGGGCCTGGTCCGTTCGGCCGGAATTGTTGTTGCTGGATGAACCTAGCGCGAATTTGGATCCGGCCGCGACACATTTGATTGAAAAAATCATCCGAGAGGCCGCCGAACAGGGTTCCAAAATTGTCATGACTACGCATGATTTGAATCAGGCCCGCCGTCTAGCCGATGAAGTCTTGTTCCTGCACAGGGGGCGTCTCAAGGAACACGCAGCGGCGGCGGACTTTTTCGCTGGACCCCGCAATGATTTAGCACAGGCCTTTTTGCGAGGAGAACTATTATGGTGGCGTCGGCGCTCAATCTATACCCCGGACGACAACCGTAGTGATAGCTAATAGACACAATCTCATCGCTTGACCCGGTCCCGCCCCCCGTTTATAACCGCGCGTTCCAAATATGCGGGCGCATGGAATTCAAAGAATATCTGGGAAATAGACACGTCGGACATGCCTTCTAACAAACAAGCAAAAAAGCGCCTGCGGCAGGCGCAGCGGCGCAGTTCGGTCAACAGAGGCAGACGCAGCCGTGTACGCACATTTGTGCGCCGGGTGGAACATGCCTTGGCATCTGGAGATAAGGGTGCGGCTGTAGCGGCGTTGAAAGTAGCTGAACCGGTGCTCACCCGTAGTAGCCAACAGGGCGTTCTCAAGCCGAACACAGCTGCCCGGCGAATATCGCGTCTTACCCGACTGGTCAATGCTATGGGCACAACCTAATAAACCAGCCGCACTTACCCTGGTGCAGTGGCCGGGGTCGCAGGCCTGACCAATCTCGATAATTCGACATGATTCTCTAGCTTGGACACCGAGAATCGACCTTCAATTTAGACATTACCCCTGCGCCTTAGCCACGCGGCCGCCGACCGTGCGGCTCTACTTGTTATCTAAGCCACCTTTGCGCTAATTGACTTTCAACATCTGGTAGGTTGTGGGTGGCGGACTACATTTCGAGGAAAAAAATTACTGCTCTCCATTATTCCCCGTTGCGCTGAGACGCTTGTGCAAGTACCGTAGGCGACCTTCGAAGTTATGGAGGCTATAAGTTAATTTTAAGTATAGAATTGTTTTTATTTATCATCATTTATTTAATTAATTTTCTATATTTTCGTAATACCT
>CAZDQC010000052.1:16763-21324 GCA_964507245.1 uncultured Rhodospirillaceae bacterium | reverse complement strand
GCGGTGGCCAGTTAGTAGCTGATGGCGACAATTTGGCGGATCAGGTAGCCATTCTATTGGCCGATGATAATGAGACGCAGCGCCGCTCTGCGGCTGCTGCGGAGGTGGCAGTCGATAGCGCGGATGTGGTCGGGGAAGTTCTAAAACAAATTGTGCCGCTCTTGCCGGATGGGGAACAAACTCATGTGGGCGCCTAAATTCTGGAATAATGATGGTGCGGTACCGCGGGCGCTGCAGCCGTTGGCGTGGGCCTATGGCTCACTGGGCCGGTTGCGATGGACAATGGCCAAACCGTACCGACTAGGTATTCCCGTTATATGCATCGGGAACCTAGTGGCGGGCGGTGCCGGTAAGACGCCAACCGCTTTGGCCGTTGAGCGTTTTTTGGCCCGACAGGGCATTGCGGTCCATTTTTTGAGCCGTGGTCACGGTGGTCGCCTAAAAGGGCCTGTGCCAGTTGATCTCGATCTACATGGTCCGGCTCATGTAGGAGATGAATCATTGTTGCTGGCAGCGGTCGCGCCGGCCTGGATTGCACGCAATCGCGTCCAAGGGGCCCGCGCGGCGGTAGCGGGTGGGGCCCAAGCTATTGTAATGGACGACGGCTTTCAAAATCCAGGCCTGGCCAAGGACCTCTCCTTGTTGGTAATTGACGGCGCTTACGGCTTTGGTAATGGCCGGGTGCATCCCGCTGGTCCTCTACGCGAAACACCTGCTGACGGCCTGGCAAGGGCCGATGGTGTAATTCTGTTGCAAACCGGTGAACCTGCCGTCTCTTTGCCCACCTGGGATGTCCCTACTTTTCAGGCGCGGCTTATTCCGGATGATCGAGCGTTGGCGCTGCGAGGGCGGCGCGTATTGGCTTTTGCCGGCATTGGCCGGCCGGCGCGCTTTTTCCATACCGTGCGTGAGCTTGGCGCCGTTGTTGAGGCCATGCACGCATTTCCCGATCATCATAAATATAAGGAGGATGAAGTCTGGGCATTGCTAGAGAGGGCGCAAGCGCGGGACGCGGTGGCGGTAACCACGGCCAAGGATGCTGTCCGCTTGCCCCCTGGTGCGCGGGACATGGTCACTGTCGTGGACGTAACGCTGATGTTTGATGATGCCGTAGGGTTTGATCAGCTGCTGAACAGGGTCCTGGCGGCGGGTAAGTTGTGAAACATCCCATTCGTTACCGGCTAGAATATGTTGCAGCTCGTTTTTTATGGGCTCTGTTCGCCTCTCTACCGGTTTCGGTTGCGTCGTGCCTTGGTGGTGTTCTGGCTTCGGTGGCGGGGCGGCTTCCGCCGTTAGCCCGGCGGGTCGACAAGAATTTAAGTTTAGCCATGGCGAAATTGACCCCAGCCCAACGGCGGAGAATTGCCTCCGGCGTCTGGTGGAATTTAGGCCGCACCCTAGCTGAGTTGCCTCATATTCGGAAATTTTCATTAACTCACGATTCCCCGAGCCCGGGCGAAATACAGGTTGTCGGAGCCGAACACATTGATGGAAGAGACGGGATGCTGTTATTTGCTGCACATCTAGCAAACTGGGAAATGACCTATTTTGTGACCTCAAAACTCGGCCACCCGATGCATGTGGTTTACCGCGCACCCAACAATCCGTTAATCGACCGTTGGCTTTCGAATTTACGTCAAGATTTCACTCTAGGTGCCTACGCAAAAGGTCGGACTGCAGCCCGGGGAATCTTGGCTGCTCTGGATCAGGGGCATGCCGTCGGTATGCTGGTAGACCAGAAGATGAACGACGGTATTGTTGTTCCTTTCTTTGGTCGCCCAGCAATGACTGCGCCGGCCCTGGCGGAACTTGCCCTGCGCCGCAAATTGGCCGTCATCCCCATGCGGTTTGAACGCCTAACTGGCGCCAGCTTTCGTGTGACATTGGAAAAACCCTTGACCTACGAGGATACCGGTCGCCGAAAAGCAGACGTTACAGCTCTTATGGGCCAGGTGAATGACATGATTGAAGCTTGGATTCGGGAACGGCCGGAACAATGGCTTTGGCCGCACAGACGCTGGCCCAACGGTGATCAGACCACGGCTTTAAATGAGGCCGTGGACAGATAACGGTCAGTAAAGGGCGGTATCGACTGCGCTACCGGTATCGATCCAGATTTTCTGCACCGCCGCGTTCTAGTGAATACCCCGGTTAGTGGAATGCCCAAATTGTTTTGGTATTTCAATATTGAGGACGGTCACACCGGCCAACTCCATTTCTTCCGTCATGGCAACGTCTATGCAGTCCTTGACTGAACCTCCGATCAAAGAACTCCGGTTTTGCACAAAATTTGTGTCTAAACACAGGCTGTTGCCATAAGCTGTGATAAGCGTACAGGAGCTGTATCGCCGAAGGTGTTGATGATCGTATCGTAAACTTGTCTTCAAACCTGAGTAAATCGATTGGTTGTGGGTTTAAGGGTCGACATGACTAAATATCGAAGTTAGCGCTCTTTTCTGTGGCTCCAATACATGCTTGGCACGCCTTCTGGAATAGATCCTCCCAACTAAACACTTCCGGTTCAGTCAGCATATCTTCAGACAATTCCTGCCAAAGAGGTCGGACCACCGGCTAGCATAGTATCGCAGTTGCAGTTTAGTCATCCTCCCCGCCCATCCATCAGGCGCACGATTTCAGCCCTGCTGATGTGGCGGTGTCACTGGGCTAGGCGATAGCCCCCTTGGGACCTCGCGCCAAACTTAGAATGTCAGCTCGGACAAGGTGCTGTAGGGCGCCTTCTAGGTAAACTTGCGGTATGCTTTGGTGCTCCGCGATGTCTAGGATAGCTTCCGACACGAACACGGTATCCATTGACAAGATCAGGATGTTTAGGACCCAATCCCAGTGGAACCAAAACCACCCTTTCCCCGGTCGCTGTCTGGCAAGATACCCGTCTCCTGTAAGGCAACCGTTATGACCGGTGCAATGACCAGTTGCGCGATACGTTCTCCGCGGCGCACGATGAATGGCTCGTCTCCAAGGTTGATCAAAAGAACACTTAATTCGCCGCGATAGTCCGCATCTACCGTCCCTGGACTGTTCAAGACAGTAATGCCGTGCTTCAAGGCTAGGCTGGATCGCGGGCGCACCTGCCCTTCATAACCGCTAGGCAAAGCCAAGGCAATTCCCGTAGGTATCAAACACCGTCCGCCCGGTGGTAGCGTGATGTGGGATTCAACTGCGGCGCGCAGGTCCGTGCCAGCACTGTCCATGGTAGCGTGCGTGGGCAGCTCCAGATTGGCGCCATGCGCCAAACGTTTTACCGGCACGTGCAACATGAATCTATTTGAATTCGAAATGACCGGCTATTCGTTTGGCTAGCGCCAGCGCCACCTCGTCCTTGGCCATGGTGGGCCAACTCTCGACGCCAGAATTGGTGATGAGATGCACGGTGTTTTTATCGCCTCCCATAACCCCAGCGCCGGGCCCCACGTTATTGGCGACGATCCAATCGCAGCCCTTGCCTGCCCGTTTTCTTTTCGCATGATCGATTACGTTTTCGGTTTCCGCCGCGAAACCAACAACGAGTTCAGGCCGTCCACCATTCATTTGGCTCAAGGTCTGGAGGATATCTGGGTTTTCTACCAGCGCTAAAGCTGGTGGCCGGCCGCTACCATCCTTTTTTATCTTTTGCTCTGCCTCGCCGGCCGCGCGCCAGTCGGCAACTGCGGCGGCACATACGGCAATATCAGCGGGCAGGGCAGCCTCGCATGCTGCTAGCATTTGAGCTGCAGATTCTATGCCTCGAACCGTGACGCCGTCTGGACTGGGTAGGTTGTTGGGGCCGGCGATCAGCACCACTTCAGCCCCCAATCCGGCCAGTGCACCGGCGATGGCGTGTCCTTGTTTGCCCGAGGATCGGTTAGCCAGGTAGCGCACGGGATCTATGGCCTCGTAGGTTGGGCCGGACGTCACTAAGGCCCGTCGGCCCTGTAGCGGCCCATCGCTCGACAAAATATCCTCTATGGCGGCAACGATCTGCAAAGGCTCTGCCATACGGCCCGCACCCACTTCGCCACAGGCCAGATCACCTTGATCCGGACCAACTGCCGTCAAACCATCGTCAATTAGCGTACGAAAATTTCGTTGCGTAGCGGGGTGCTCCCACATCCTCGAATTCATGGCTGGAGCCAGTAAGACTGGCTTATCTGTAGCCAAAAAAATAGCAGACGCAAGATCGTCTGCTAGTCCAGTGGCCATTTTGGCTATCAGGTTGGCGCTAGCCGGGGCCACCACCAACAGATCGGCCTCCCGCGATAGACGAATGTGCCCCATTTCGCTTTCGTCCTTGAGCGAAAATAGGTCCTGAAAAACGGCCTCTTCGGATAGCGCTGCCACTGATAGGGGAGTGACGAACTGGGCACCGCTTGCTGTCAGAACACAGCGTACGTTAGCGCCCCTTTCCTTAAGACGACGAATCAAGTCTAGGGATTTGTATGCGGCGATGCCGCCACTAATGATCAACAGGATACGTTTGCCGCTCAGCATGGGAATCCCTATATCACGTTCTTCCACTGTAAATACCGCAAGACTACAGTTCGGGCAATAGACCCGCCCTAAT
>CAZDQC010000052.1:0-16663 GCA_964507245.1 uncultured Rhodospirillaceae bacterium | reverse complement strand
TCAAGATAGCCGCTTCGCAGGCATCCGTGGTCAATGCTCGGGACCAGTGTCCAATTTCCGCTAGTAATTCAGCCCAATTTTTAACCCGCGCGGAGGGTTCGGCGAAGCGCGGGTCTTTCAATAAATCTGGCTGAGCGGCGGCCTCCACCAGGCCAGCGAAATTAGCGGCGCTGACTGGTGCCACCATGACAAAACCGTCTAAAGTACGCAAAGGCGAAAAGATAATAGGCTGCTCCGGCGCTTCTAATTGTGCTGCTTGATATTCATAGGCCAGCATGTTGTGCATAGCATCCATCATGGCTACGTCTATCTGTTGCCCCTGTCCTGTATTTAGCCGCTGCACCAATGCGGCGTTGATGGCTCCTAAAGCATGGGTGGCGCCCAGAATATCGGCAGTGGTCGACCGTGTCGGGGGCGGCTGGGCGGCATCGCCTTGATAATTCATCATGATCAGATCGTGACCCGAAGCGGCGTGAATGATTGGCGCAAATGCTGGACGCTGACTGCCGGGACCAATCTGACCGTAGCCCGAAATAGCGCAGTAGACGAGTTCCGGACGCAACGCTGACAGGGTCGGGTAATCTAGACCTAGCCGGGCCATGACCCCGGGGCGAAAATTCTCTAGCACTACGTCGACCGTGTGGATCAATTCGAGAATTGCTTGGCGGCCTTTTTTGCTCTTTAAATTCAATACAATGCTTTTTTTGCCACAGTTCATGTGAGCGAAATAAGCACTTTGACCGTCCCTATAAGGTGGTGCGCTGCGTAGAAAATCGCCCCCGGGTGGCTCCACCTTGATGATTTCGGCTCCTAAGTCCGCCATCAGCCTTGTACAATAAGGCCCTGCGAGAAACATGGAAAAATCCAATACCCGAATTCCGTCTAACGGCCCGGGCAGTGGTTCGTCTTTTATAGATATCGCTGACATAAAATATCCGCCAAATTCCGTCAGAACCTACTGTATTCAGCATGATCTTGTATTGCCTAGGACGATGGAGTCAAATTGTCGCACAAAATCATTTTTCAAATACCGCTATAAGAATGTGTAACTAGGTGCGCATTGCATCTGTTTGACCTGGGCAACAATTTCCTGCCTACGTGGTCTCGGCGGAACATGTGAAAACCAAAGCAAGCACGGTATCCACTGTTATGGCGAAATCAGCCTCTAGGGCCGCCGACGGGTTTGGCGGACCTTGCAAATTACCTTAGTGATAGTCAGCTTCTGCCGCAGGGTCTGGCCGCGTGCGGTAAAATTTTTGGCATTGATGGGGTGGGTTAGGGCGCCTGGTGTGCTTTGTGCTTGGGGCACCTGGGTCAGCAATTCTCGTATTGATGATTGCGTTGTGGTCATGACCCGGCCTCGTCGTTTTGACGAAGCGACCAATACACCTGCAACGCGGCCTCGTTCATCCAGCATGGGCCCTCCCGATAAACCACCTAGGGCCGGCAAATCATAAGGCCTTCGCTTGATTTCAGCCCAAGCCAGAATAGGTTCATTTATATGATAACGGCCCACGGATTTCATGCGGGCTCGACCGATCGCGCGGGCATGCACATCGCCGGGACGGCCCTGAGGGTAGCCTAGGGAATATCCATCATCGCCACGGCCTGGAATGGTACTGGAAAGGCCCAAGGGAACACGGCCGGTTCGTGTGCGTAACAGTGCCAGATCTGCGTTCGGGTGAAAATGTATCTCCTGCACGCGAAGGCCCTTTCGCGGGCCCGTTTGGATCCAGATCGCGTCGCAACCATGAGCGACGTGGCGTGCAGTCAGCCACCATCCATTATCGGTAATGGCAAAGGCAGTCCCCGTGCTGGAGCCTTTGGTGCCGACCTCAATCTGTATGACCGGGTCGCTGGGTCCGGCCCTTGGTGGTGGCGGAACAGAGGCTACTTGCCGGGGCCGGCGGTGGCCTTCCTGAGCGCTCATGATGGCTGCCACGATTCCGTATAGGGCGGACAGCAGCGCTAGCAGATATATAAAGCGGTTCATAACGGAATGTCTGTTTGAACCTATCCGGATATGGCGGCGGCATTAATGGCGGCGACCGAAAGTTTGATCCCGGCGAGCAGAATCGAGGGGGCTAACTCCCCTTCCTCGATGCGGGTGGAAAGATCTTTCAGTAACAAATCGCTTAAACGAAACACTACAATCTGAATTGCCACGGCCAGGATACCCCAAATAATGATTTCCGCGACGCTGACAGATGACGCCATGCAGAAGGCTAGGGGAATTGCCAGGCCCAGGACTGCACCGGACAGGGAAATTGCAGCGGCCAGATTGCCATCCTTTACAAGAGCAAAATCCTTGTGTGGCGTAGTAAGGGTGTAAAGCACCACGCCACCCGCCAGCATGACCAGAGTTACAAAAAGATGCAGTATTAGGAACGGCAACCCTGTGGCGAAACTTTGTAAGACAACATCCATATCCAACCCCAGTTCTCGTAAAACATTCATTGCGGCATCATAACCTGTATCTGGACCTGAGCGCTCCTTGATGCCAAATTATGCCTATGAACAATGGACCTATTTCAAATTATCCCTTTGCGCGCCATGTACCCGAAGGTGATACTCACGAACGTCATGTATGCGAAGATTGCGGATGGATCAACTACGTTAACCCGAAAATCGTGGTCGGCGCTGTCTGCACCTGGGAGGGCAAAATTCTGCTGTGTAAACGTGCTATAGAGCCGCGATATGGTTATTGGACCGTGCCGGCAGGGTTCTTGGAGGAAGGGGAAAGCACTGCAGAAGGGGCGATGCGCGAGACCATGGAGGAGGCTGGCGCCGCTATCGAGATAAATGCCCTGATCGGGTTATACAACATCCCCCGGATCAGTCAGGTACACATGATGTATCGGGCCCGGATGACTGGCCCCGATATATACGCCGGCGTGGAAAGCTTGGACGTCAAGCTGGTCGACTGGGACGAAATTCCCTGGGACGAAATTGCATTTCCATCCGGTGTCTGGGCATTAAAACATTATAGAGAGACGAAGGACCTGTCCGCCTTTCAGCCTTTTGATAATCCCGAAATCGACAGGCATCGAGGTCGCTAATCGGTGGTGGAGCCCGAACTGTATGACCTCAAAGTCCACCTGTCCCTCGGCCAGGCGGAGATGATCACCAATGCTGCTCTGGACGCAGCAAAGGTCGAGGGCATGCTGCCTCTGACGGTGGTAGTGTTGGACACGGGTGGCCATATAGTGGCTCTGAAACGCCAGGACGGATCGGGCATTCTGCGGGCGGACATCGCCAGAGGCAAGGCGTGGGGCGCCCTGGGTATGGGTATTCCTAGCCGCACCATCCGCGACCGTCTGGGCCAACGCCCGGCCTTTCAAAGCTCTCTTGTGGGCGCCTCTGACGGAAAATTTGTGCCGGTACCGGGTGGCGTGTTGGTCCTGGATACGGACGGCAAGGTTATTGGAGCCGTAGGCATCAGTGGTGACACCTCGGAAAAAGACGAATTTTGCGCCATACAAGGCATTAAAGCTGCTGGGCTGGCATCGGCGCCGTCCGAGCCGGATGAATCATGGAAAGCGTCTAGCCTCTAAACCCTCATCCAGCTGGGTCCCCATAGATTGAGGGATCGTTCGTTGTGGGGCCAATAGCGCACGGCGGCACTATCTTCCATAGTCTCCAACTCGGCTGAGATTTCTACCTTGTATCCTTCTGGATCCTCTACCATGAAAAACAAGTTGTTGCCGGGTCCGTGGCGGCCGGGACCCCACCATAGATTAATATATAGGTCCGACATGTGATCAGCCCAATCCCTGATGTCATTCCAGCACGAGACCTCGTAAGCGTGGTGATCCGGACGGGCGGTGTCCGAGAGGAACATGGCGAAGGAATGATGTTCGGGCGTCGATCGGTAGAAGATTGCCGTCAAGGTTTGGGTGCCATCTGTTTCATCGCGCAGCACGTGGTCCGTGGGAACAAAGCCTAGGGTCGTTTCGTAAAATGCCACCATTGGCGTCAAATCTGCTGTTGCCACCACCACATGTTGCAGGCGGCCTGGGGCGGGGGCCTCCGGGACGTTGTCAATGCTGTCAAATGCAGCATTGGGCAAGCCAAATACCATTTGACGTCCGTCTGGGTCCGCTACGGCAAAAGCTTCGGTGTTAAACAGGGGCGTGGGCGAAGGCATCAAATTTAAGCCCCGGACGGTCAAATAGCTCTTAAACGCATCAAGACGGTCCCTGTTGGGAAAGCGAAAGGCGCTGTACGGTTGCTCGCCCGCCGTCCCTGCGCCGATGATCAGGCGCCGTTCCTTTCCGTGTAGTAGTCTTGCGCCGTCGTCTAGAGGCATGTCTGCCATGGCGAAGGCATCGCGATAAAATGCGGCTAGCCGGTCTTGATTGGCCGAATCAAGGCGTATGTGATCCAATTCAGCACCCCAAAGCAGACTTGTGGAGGTCATATGGCTCTCTCCTTTATTCCCAGGTACCCTAGCATGCTGTGTCGTTTTCTAACTATAGCCGCAGCGTAACAGGTTCCGAATACCGCCCGCACTGACTTAGGCAATTACGCAGCCCAGGCTAGCCCAACTTCCTGCCAATTAGCCAGTATTGGGGCTGCCGCATGTTAATCGGTCTAGAATTAGATACCACGATCTTGCTCAAGAGTGGGCTAATCTGCATGGTGCTAAAATCGCCCTTATCACTGGCAGGGATGGGTTTTGGCGCCAACTGGCGCCGAGTCAGAAAAACCGAATGGACAGGTCGCAAACCTAAATTTATTCGTATCGCCGGCAAGAATTCATGAATCGGCACGGAAGGCGAATGCCGTGGACGAGGTGAATTACGAAGGGATTGCCGATACCCTGAAACACTTGGGCCTGATACTACGTGGCGGGTTCCATCCTCATGGAAAGGATGATGTCGCGGCGTCAACCGTCGTCCTAATCGGGAACGCTGGGCCGGGTCTATGGCAATCATTTCCAGGTCCTGATGGCTCCGGGAATCCCCTGGACGGTTGGTGTCGGAAGGTACTGCTCTCCATTGCCTGTTCCCTGGGTGCGGACATCTTATTTCCCTTCGATGGTCCGCCTTATCATCCTTTCCTAAACTGGGCGCAACGGGCAGAAGGGTTGTCGCCGTCTCCCATAGGGCCGCTGATCCATCCCTATTATGGTTTGTGGCATGCTTGTCGGGGCGCTTTGTTGTTTTCCCATGTGTTTGATGTGCCTCCGCCCTTGAACACGAATCCATGCGAAAGCTGTGTGGACAAACCCTGTCTGGCAACTTGTCCTGTGGGTGCCTTTGGCGCGGATGGCTATGATGTGTTCAACTGTATTTGCTATATAAAGACTACAGCAGATAATGATTGTTTGGATCGGGGCTGCCTTGGTCGGGGCGCTTGTCCTATCGGCCGGAACTACCTATACGCGCCGGAGCAGGCGGCTTTCCACATGGCCGCGTTCCTACAGAATCAGTAACGAGTGCGGACCAATTGGAGCTTCAGGGTTGCCATGTTAGCAGTGGCCACCACTCCGTCTACGCCGAGGGAAGGATTAGACAAGTAGTGGTGGCGTGTGCGTATAGTTTGCCTGCGGCGTCTTCGACGCGCGCCCGGGCTGTTGCAGTTGTCCGGCCCACATGCAAGGTTTCGGCGATGCAACGCATCTCGCCACTGTCAGTAGCCACCGCGCGAACGTAATTAACTTTCAATTCCAGAGTGGTATAACGGACATCTGTAGGCAGGGCGGAATGGACAGCGCTGCCTATGGCCGCATCGATCAACGCGGCAACCCAACCGCCTTGGATTGAGCCCACGTCGTTGGTAAAATCCTCACCCGGCTGGCCGGTGTATACGACCCGACCTTCTGAGACCTCTACCAGAGCTAGACGCAAGGCGATAGCAATAGGTGATTTGGCGGCTTTGCCCTGCAACATGGCTGTCAGGTAATTTCGCCCGGATAATTTTCCCAGTTTGGACCAATTCTTGGCGGGATCCTGCCAACTGTAGTGGCGTTGGCGGATATCGTCAGTCAAGGGATAAGGCCGGGATCGTGTGGCCGTGGTTCAGGGGCCCGTGTCCCAATCCTAAGCCTGGTGCGGTGCGGATGGCCTCGTAGACATAGCTACGGGCCCGAACCACAGCAGTGTTGACCGTCATTCCTTGGGCCAGGCCGCAGGCGATAGATGAGGCCAAAGTGCAGCCAGTCCCATGGGTATGCTGGCTGTTGATCCGTGGTGAGGCGAAACGTTCGATTTCATCGCCGCTCAACAGCAGATCGACAACATTCTTACCTGGCAAATGTCCTCCCTTCATCAGTACGGCCTTGGGGCCCATGGACAGCAATTTGCGGCCGGCAGCGGCCATGCCAGCCTCATCGGTGATGGCAATCTCGGTCAGGATTTCCGCTTCCGGGACATTGGGTGTCAGCAGGGTTGCCAGGGGGATTAATCGTCGGCGTGCGACCGCCCGGGTGTCCACATCTAACAAAGAAGCCCCGCCTTTTGCCACCATAACCGGGTCAATCACTAGGGGAAGGTTGCCAGCTGTGGCCAAGCCCTTGATGGTCGCTTCGAGCACATCCGTGCGGTGTAGCATGCCGGTCTTGATGGCGTCGGCACCAATATCCCGCAAAACGACATCCATTTGTTGCGTGACAAATTCGGGAGGGACCTCGTGGACGCCGTGCACCCCAATGGTGTTTTGTGCCGTCAAGGCGGTGATGGCCGTGGCCGCGTACCCACCCAGGGCGGTCACAGCCTTGATATCCGCCTGAATGCCAGCGCCGCCGCCCGAATCCGATCCCGCAATGATCAGTACACGGCCCATCGGCTTCTGATCCATCAATCGCCCGCCATTGCATCGATCATTTCTACCAGCGCATCTACAACAGAAATCACCAGTTCCTGATCGTCCCCTTCGGCCATCACGCGAATAAGAGGTTCCGTGCCTGAGGGGCGAATTAGAAGCCGACCTTCTGAGCCTAGCCGGTCGCGCTGGGCCTGGATGGCCAGGCTAATGTGCTGCGTCTCAAGGGGTGAAGGACCGGAAAACCGCACATTCTTTAAAAATTGTGGCACTGCTTCGAACCGCCTGCACACTTCGCTGACCGCCCGGTCTTCGGCGACAACTAGGCTAAGGACCTGCAAGGCGGCGACCAGACCGTCCCCAGTGGTGCCAAAGTCCGACATTACGATATGGCCCGATTGTTCACCGCCGACGTTAAAGCCATGTTGCCGCATGTGTTCAACAACATAGCGGTCCCCAACCTGGGTGCGGACCAACTCGAGGCCCTTCGAAGTCAGGTGGCGTTCTAGGCCCAAGTTCGACATTACCGTGGCCACGATGCCGCCGCCTTTTAGGGTGCCGGATTCGGCCCAGTGATCGCTGATGGCCGCTATAAGCTGATCGCCATCCACCACACGGCCATTTTCGTCGGCCAGGACCAGACGGTCCGCATCACCGTCCAAGGCAATTCCCACGTCCGCGCCGTGGGCCACCACTTGTTCGCACAGGTATTCCGGGTGGGTGGAACCGCATTTCTGGTTGATGTTAAAGCCGTCAGGATCGACACCTAACTCGATTACATCCGCCTCCAATTCCCATAATACAGTGGGCGCCACCTTGTAAGCAGCGCCATTTGCGCAATCGACCACGACCTTTAAACCATCCAGACGGCGTTCCGAGGGAAATGTTGCCTTAGCTGCCTCGATATAGCGGCCGGGAGCATCGTCCAGTCGCTTGGCGCGCCCCAAGCTGGCCGCCCGGGCCAGGTGCGTTGTCATGTCTGATTGCATGCGCTTTTCGATTTCTATCTCAATGCGATCAGACAATTTGTGACCGTCGGGGCCGAAAAATTTGATGCCGTTGTCCGCATAGGCATTGTGCGAGGCAGATAGCATGACGCCTAGATCTGCGCGCAGGCTTTGTGTCAACATGGCCACCGCCGGTGTGGGCATCGGCCCTGCCAGTATCACATCCATGCCTACGGACGTAAATCCAGCGGTAAGGGCCGGCTCCAACATATAGCCGGAAAGGCGGGTATCCTTGCCTACCACTACTCGGTGGCGATGGTCACCTCGGGTAAACTGCAGTCCCGCTGCCATGCCTGCACGAACTGCAATTTCCGCCGTCATGGGCCATGTGTTGGCCGTCCCGCGAATGCCGTCGGTGCCAAAATACTCGCGCTCCATGCGCTCTCACTCCGCCGTGTTGTTATTAAAATCTTTATAGCAAAGGGTTCTGAATATCGCCAAGGCCTGAACCGTTTCCGCAACGTCATGGACCCGCAGAATGGCGGCGCCCTGCTGCGTAGCCCACAAGGCGGCGGCAATGGAACCGGGAAGCCGATCGTCGGAGCAGGGCGTGTCTGTCAGGTGGCCAATAAAAGACTTTCGGGAGGCGCCAATCAATACCGGTAGGCCGAGGTCATGTAATCGATCTAGGTTAGCCAGAAGCATGGCGCTTTGTTCGGCATCCTTTGCGAAACCGATGCCGGGATCCACAATCAACCGGTCACGAGTAATGCCCGCTGCGACGCAGGCCTGTACCTGCATGGACAAGTCATCGTGAACATCCGCAACCAGGTTGTCGTAATCCAGCAGGGATTGCATATCCGATGGCTTACCCCGGCTGTGCATCAGTACAACGGGGACATCAAGGCCGGCCGCAGCAATTAGACTTTGCGGTTCGTGGCGTAGGGCCGTAACGTCATTTATCATGCTGGCACCGGCGGCGACTGCTTGTTTCATGACTTCCGGTTTGCGGGTGTCCACAGAAACCACGAAACCGTCCCTAGCCAGCATCTCGATTACAGGGATAATGCGGGATAATTCCTCGCCGATGGATAAATCATCAGCACCGGGCCGGGTAGATTCGCCGCCGACATCCAAAATGGCTGCGCCCTCCGCTGCCAGTTTTCGGCCATGCTCAATGGCAGTTGCACTGTCTTGACGCCCGCCGTCGTGAAAACTATCGGGCGTAACATTTATGATACCCATGATCACGGGCCAAGGCGTAGTAATCCCAGCTATAGGGCCGTGTGCCGGACTCCGGGCCGCCTTGGCCATCAATCCAAGTGGTCAGGAACCAGGTTGCGGTTCAGGCTCCATGCCGCCCGGTCCTTCCGGTTTCTTAGCCTTAGTGGATGGCGGCACGGAAGTCGCTGTGGTGGAATTATCCGACGGCTCTAATTCGTCTGGCCGTTCGATGTTGCCGCCCTCAAGCAGCTGCTTGACCTCGTCGCCGGTCAAAGTTTCGTATTCTAGCAAAGCCGTAGCCACGGCGTGCAAAGCATCGACATTCTCAGTCAAGACCTTGGTTGCCAGCGCTTCGGCTTCCTCAGCGAAGCGGCGGATCTCCTCATCGATGATCTTGGCCGTGGCATCAGACAGGTTTTTGGTTTGGGTTACGGAATGACCCAGGAAGACCTCCTGCTCGTTACCAGAATAGGCGAGTGGCCCCAGTTTTTCGCTCATGCCCCATTCGGTGACCATGCGACGCGCATAGTTGGTGGCCTGCTGAATATCCTGGCCGGCGCCGGTCGTCACTTCTTCGGCGCCATAAATTAGGGTTTCTGCTACCCGTCCGCCAAATGTCATGGCTAGCTTGGCGCATAGTTCGCTCTTCTTGAAACCGTACTTGTCGGTTTCCGGCAGGTTCATAGTAACGCCTAGGGCGCGGCCGCGCGGGATAATGGTCACCTTGTGCAGAGGATCGTTGCCTTCCACCAGAAGACCGACAAGGGCATGGCCGGCTTCGTGATAGGCAGTGAGTTCTTTTTCATCGTCGGTCATGACCATGGAACGGCGTTCCGTGCCCATCATGACCTTATCCTTGGCTTCTTCAAACTCTTGCATGGTAACCACTCGGCGGTTCTTGCGCGCCGCTAATAGGGCCGCCTCGTTGACAAGGTTGGCCAAGTCAGCGCCCGAGAAGCCCGGTGTGCCGCGGGCGATAACCCGGCTCTCCACATCAGGGGCGGCGGGTACCTTCCGCATATGCACTTTTAGAATTTTGTCCCTGCCTATGATATCCGGGTTAGGCACCACAACCTGCCGGTCGAAACGACCGGGCCGCAACAGGGCGGGGTCTAGAACATCGGGGCGGTTGGTGGCGGCGATCAATATAACACCTTCATTGGCTTCAAAACCGTCCATTTCCACCAATAACTGGTTCAGGGTCTGTTCGCGCTCGTCGTTGCCACCGCCCAGACCGGCGCCGCGATGGCGGCCTACCGCATCTATTTCGTCGATGAAGATGATGCAAGGCGCATTTTTCTTAGCTTGTTCGAACATATCCCTTACGCGAGAGGCGCCGACCCCCACAAACATCTCGACAAAATCGGAACCGGAAATAGTGAAGAACGGCACATTGGCTTCGCCTGCAATAGCGCGAGCCAGCAACGTCTTACCGGTGCCCGGCGGGCCCACCAGTAAACAACCCTTGGGAATGCGGCCACCAAGGCGTTGGAATTTCTGTGGGTCCTTCAAGAACTCTACGATTTCTTCTAGCTCTTCCTTAGCTTCGTCAATTCCAGCCACGTCGCCAAATGTGACGTGGCCCTGACGTTCCGTCAAAAGCCGTGCTTTGGATTTACCAAAGCCCATAGCCTTGCCGCCACCCGACTGCATCTGTCGCATGAAAAAAATCCAAACGCCGATCAACAACAGCATGGGAAACCAGTTGAGAAGGATCGCGAACAGGGTAGGCGTACCTTCCTCATCCGGAGCGGCAGAAATAGTCACGCCATGTTGATTCAATTTGCGCACCATATCAGGATCGTTGGGTGCATAGGAATTGAAAGGCGTACCACCAGTGTAATGGCCGCTAATGGTGTTGCCTTGAATTGTTACATCGCGGATCTGGCCGCTTTCCACTTCCGAAATAAACTGGGAATAGGCCAGCGTGGTGGCGGAGCCCCGCGTCCCAGGGCCCTGAAAAAGATTAAACAGCGCCAGTACCAAGAGGGCGATGATCACCCAAAGAGCGATATTGCGGCTAAAATTACTCACTTTGTATCTTTCTCCGGTGGATTAGCGGAAACCTAAATCCTAGCATCAAAATTCATTTTCAGGGGCCAAAAATGGATGCACTCAATATACCATTCTGACCAGATTACATAACGATAATGCTAAGACGTAGTCAAACAAGCAGCAATCCGTCCGGCTGCAAGGGCTGTTGCGGAGAAAAACGGGCAAAAAACTTTGTTTTCTGTCCGTCAAGCTCGACTAAATCCGTTGACGCAAAATTTAGGTGTGGTACGGCTATAACCAGTTCTCCCCGACGTAAAGCCGGCAATCCGGGCCAAACCGGGCTTGGAAGAGTGATGCTCGTTTGCATGCAAACCTGTCGCCAGCCGTCGTCACCCAAGGGCCCCACGGTTAGGTCTTGCTTAGTTGTGCATTTAAGGCGCCAATCAAACCTATCCCAGCGGCCGTAACTATCCCGGTTTAAAGCAATGGGGGGAGGCAGCCTCCCTACCTCCCGGCAGATCAAAAATCCTGCCACCATAGGAAGAATGCGCGTGCCGGCCAGAGTGTGCCCCTGGGCAAGCTTTCGGCTTCCTGTGCAGCGGTCCGTCATGTTCCGGTAAAGACGGTCGAGGCGGTCCCGTCTTGGCCGATAAATTCCGCCGCCAATACAAAGCAAAATATCCGCGAGAAGAGCCATGGCTAGGGTGTCGTCGCTGCCGTCAGGAAAATCCCACCTGCAGAAGCCTGCCGGATGCATGCGTACGGTTTTAGCAGCCAGCACAGCGCGTCGTTCGCTATTTTTCCGCCGCTGGTCGGCAGCATTCTGGGCCAGGGCTTGTAATCGGATTATTTCCTGTTCGTCACCGCGCAGTTTGCGCCGCGCCACTACTCGGGCAAAGCGGATTTCTTCATTCGATGGATCATCCAGCCAAGGCTGTCGCCTAGCCATTAAGGTCGCTTCCATGTCCTTGCGTCTTTTTGGTAACAACGGCCGTAGAAGGCGCACTCCATTTAGTGCGCGGCCGGCCGCCATACCGCTTAGGCCATCGGGGCCACTATTTTTTCCCTGGCGCATAAAAATAGTCTCGGCCTGATCATCGCCGTGATGAGCAGTCAACAAATGTAGGATACCGTGTCGATGGCACCAATCGGTCATGAGCTCATAGCGTGCTTGACGTGCGGCAGCCTGAATGCCCGAGTTGGGTTTCTTTCCTTTCCAGCGCAGAACCTGATGACGGATCGCCCGACCTTTTAGCCAACTGCTCAATTGGCGAACCTCGGCTGTCGAGGCCCGGCGTAGGCCGTGATCAACGGTCAGAGCCGTCACGCCGCCGCCTTGACCACGGACCCAATTATCCGCCAAAAGGACTAAAGCCATGCTATCGGCCCCGCCGGAAACCGCGACTGCTAGGTGCGGCCCATCCTCAAAAGGACCTAACGAGGACATTAAGGCATCAAATGTTGTGGCGTTGATGGTGGTCATGGTGCCTGCCGCATTTTATCGACCGCCGCTTGGCTAGTTACAGCCTCCCACTGTCATTTCTTTCAGCAAACGTTTACGCAGGCGGTTTCGCAGGTTAGGAAATTTGTTTTGCATTTCCACAAAGGCGGCGCAAGAATCCTCAATTTTGCCTAGCTTGGACAGAGAAATGCCCAATTTCAGCATTGTGTCAGGCGCCTTCATGCTGTTTGGATAACGTTGGATTCCAATAAGAAAGGCACGCGTAGCCTCGTGTAAATTCTGCCGCGCATAAAAGGTCTCGCCCAGCCAATATTGGGCATTGCCGGCCAATTTATCGTCGCCGTGTTGATCCAGGAATTCTTGAAACGCGGTTTCTGCCTTTGTCCATTGTGTTGTGATCAAAAGCGAATAGGCGTATTTGTAGCGTTCTTCTGGAGTACCGTTAGGCAGAATTGAAGGGGTCCTGGCTGCCTCGGAATTCATTTGATTTGGCGCTTCCTGCTGGGTCGCAGCCACCTTACCTGCCTTTTCGGTTGAGCGAGCCGCCTCCGGCGACCCCAACATCCGGGCTAGGCGATGCTCAATTTCGGTCAGTCGGAAATCCACGTCCTTTACCAAGCTGTCAAGGCGTTGCAGCATGGTTTGCATGCCGTGACCTACATCTTCCAACTGCCCGGTCAGGCGACGCATTTCTGCTTCCAGATTGCTCATACGAATTTCAGCGTCCACCAGTCGGCCTTTTTCCTTTTTACTCGCAGAACCCATGGACATGCGCGATACGCCGGTTTTCTGTCCGCGATAATAATCTTTTTGTAAAATTCGCAAATCTTCCTGCAAGCGGTTGAGGCGTTGGATCAAGGTTTGTAGAGTTGTATCTTGTGCCGACGGTGTAGATGGCACGAACAACACCGACAGGAACCCTACCCATGCGACAAGGGTTGATATGATAATGGCCTGAGAAATTTGTTGCATGGGCGCCTACTTCTATCCTTTGACACGCAGTTGAATTATCGTGCTGTGCGTTAGCTACGGCCCATGGCATAACTACGGAATGTGGCAAAATTACAGCCGAGACTAGTCCCCGCCTCCCTGAACCCGGATATGGCAGCCTCAAGCCGGGCTTGGTACGTATGCCTTGTCGTCGTCAGATCGGCATCGTCCCTTCAGACTGATTAGTTGACCAGTAGCATCCCTCGCCGGTTTTGCGCCCAGCAACCTTCATTGCTACTGACACACAAGGGGCGTTCTTTGCCGTATGAAATTGTTCCGATACGGTCTCCGTTGACGCCCAGGGCGATCAAATATTTGCGTGCCGCATCAGCCCGACGCTCGCCCAGTCCCAGGTTGTATTCTCGGGTGCCTCGTTCGTCACAATGCCCCTCAATGGTGGCAATCACCGCCGGGTATTGCTGCAGCCAATCGGCCCAGCGCTCGACGATCTGCCGGGCATCAGCACGTAGTACGGATTTGTCCAAATCGAATTGAATTTGATCACCAACTTTCAGCACTAGATCTTCCTGGGACCCAGGCACGACCTTGTTTTCCATGGATGTTTTTATATCAGCCCTTTCCAAGGGCGTCTTCTTGTCTTGGCCACTCTTGGCCGCTTGCGTCTCTTGTTTGGCGCCGCCAGTGCCAGAAGTTTGCTTATCTTCCTCAACTGGCGTTTCACAAGCTGCTACTAAAAGGATGGTTGCTGCCAAGCACGCCGCCTTCAGCGCAATTTTCTCAAAGACCATAGAGACCACTCCTCATGCGTTTATATACGGTTCAGCATGGTTGCGCCGAACCAATGTCCTTAACAAATATTCATCCGCCAACGAATTTCCATATTGCCGGTTAGCCCTCGTCGATGGCAAAGCCAAAAATTGCGCCAACAAATCAACTACCATGACTGCAAGCCACACATACATGGGCTGCATAAGTTTAACAACCGCCTTATGGCAACAATAAGCCCAAAGTAGAAGCAAATTGTCGCACTGTCTTGCTTTGTATAGATTTTATCTGTTGCTAAAAAAATCCTTTAGTCGCCCACACACTATTGTTGCAGATAAGATTAACCATGGACCCTTAACGATTCAAGGGGCTTAGAGGTGACCAGGCTGGGTCGGACGCGTCGATAGGCGTAATTATCTCGCGTTTGTTGTAACCGGTTAGATCGACAGACCAAAGACGTGTGCGGCCATTGCCGCGCTTGTCCGATGGCTCTTGCCGGAAGAACATTAACACTCGGCCGTTTGGGGCCCAGGTCGGTCCTTCATCAAGGAAACTTCCGGATAACAAGCGTTCGCCACTACCGTCCGGGCGCATGACACCGATATAGAATTTGCCTTTGCGGCTTTTTGTGAAAGCGATCAAATCGCCTCGCGGCGACCAAACAGGCGTAGTGTATTGCCCCTTACCGAAGGAGATGCGTTTGACGCCGGATCCGTCAGCGCCCATCACGTAAAGTTGTTTCCGGCCGCCCCGATCGGAGTTGAAGACTACAAATTTTTCATCGGGCGAATAACAGGGAGATGTGTCTATCGCTGGGGTGTTGGTCATCTGGCTGATGATCCGTGTACGCAAGTCCATGGCATAGATGTTCGACTTGCCGCCACGCGCCATGCTCATGACTACTTTATCACCATCCGGTGAAAACCGGGGCGCATAGGTCATACCGGGAAAA
Source organism: uncultured Rhodospirillaceae bacterium (assembly GCA_964507245.1). GTDB lineage: Bacteria > Pseudomonadota > Alphaproteobacteria. Next base: position 1,602 of record CAZDQC010000052.1, on the reverse strand, counting down.
TCCCCTAGTATTTCTTGTTGTCCGGTGTCGATGTTGTAGAGGTAAACCCGTGGCGTGTTGCGATAATAAGACAGATATGTGATTTCTTGTCGAGAAGGTGAGAATCTTGGCGTGAGCACCAGGTAGTTGCCGTTGGTCAAAAATCGGTGGCCGTAACCATCCTGGTCCATTATCGCTAGAAACTTTTTTCGATTTTTCCCCAGCGGTCCCTTTTCAGCTACGTAAACGATACGGGTATCGAAATAGCCTGCTTCGCCAGTTAGCCGTTTGTAGATCGCGTCAGAAATGACATGGGCTATTCGGCGCCAGTTATTAGGCGTAGTGAAATAGGAAAAAGCGGTCATTTGCTCTTCCGCCAAGACATCCCACAGACGGAATACTACTCGCAGACGTCCGTCACTTTCGACGCCGACTTTCCCGGAAACCAGGGCTTGGGCATTTAGCACTCGCCAATCGGCAAACCGAGGCCGGGCTTGGAGAGATTCCGGCGTCTGGATAAATGATTTGGGGTTGAGCGAGCGGAACAGACCGGACCGGTTTAAATTAGCCGTGATCACTTGCCCTATGTCTTTACCTAGTTCAGTGTCCGGGGCATCGGCACCATAGAAGTCGGGGATGGCCACCGGCAGGGGATCCACATTGCCTTTGGTAATATCAATTTCCAGTGCCGCCTGGGCAGTCGGGGCGATCACCATGGCAGGCCAAACTAACGCAAGGGCAAAAAGAAAAGTCAATCTACGCTTGGGAGATGTCCACATGTCCAAATGTTTCCTGCTATCTTTGTCTGTATCATAATGAGCTATCCGCGGAGCATTTCTCGGGGGTCGAAGGTCAAGGTAAACTCTCGCCAACGGGCATATTTGTCCACGGGCAGATATTTCAGCGGAGCGCACTTTAATACCGCGCGGCGGGCGCTCTCCGCTGCCGAGTCGTAATAAAGGTCACCGGTCTTGTAGTAGCTACCGACGATTTCCGGTGACTTGGACAACGAGCCATCGGTATTTAAAAACACCTTGATCCGAATGACTAGTTTTTCGGCATTTCTCGCGCCCGCGGGAAAAGACCAACATCGCTGTATCTGATGGCGAATGGCGTCAATCTCGGACATGGACATGGGCGCGGACAGGGGTCGTGCACGGGACGGAGTTGGTTCGCTGGATAGCCTCTTCACGGTTTTTTTCCAATCAGCTTTTTTCCGCGATGGTTGTGGTTTTTTTTCGTCGTCCTTGTCCAGTAATGCGGCAATCCTCTTAGCGTTGAATTTCGGCCGGTTCCGCTCGGGCTTGCTGCGGGGTCGAGGTAAAGTGTGGAATGTTGTTGTCAATTCGGCTTTGGCAACCGCCTTGGGTGGCTTCGGTTTTCCCTTTGGCTTCGGCATGACCACCTCCGCCGGCTTCGGTTTCGGTGTTTTTTCAGGTAGGGATTTTTCCTTTGGCGGTTCGGTCAATGCATGGGTTGCAACCTGGACCAATTTAGGTGGAGGGGGTGGTGCTAACTTAGCCGGCTCCGGTGGAGGCGATGGCGTTTTACCTGGATTGGAATCGGATTCTGACTTCACGACCGGTTTCAATTCTGGCGCACGAGGCGGCGTCGGTTCCTCGG
>CAZDQC010000051.1:0-21877 GCA_964507245.1 uncultured Rhodospirillaceae bacterium | reverse complement strand
ACCACACGTGCATCAATGGGACTATGTGGTAGTGCCGCAAACGGATGGTGAATTGTTGATTATAGAACCCGATGGTAATGAGGTTCGGGCCAGACTGACTCGGGGACAATCCTACTATCGTCAGGCGGGGGTAAATCACAATGTAATCAATGTGGGTGACGGGGAATTGGTGTTTATTGAAGTTGAAATGAAGGCGCACCCGATCGCCGATAAAATGTAGGCAGAGCGCGAGCATGGAGAATTTGTCATGAACTTCCTGGGCAACGGAATCAATATCGAATACGAATTGTTCGGGCCGGAGGACGCCCCCACGGTTGTGGTCAGCCATTCGCTAGGTTCCTCCCAGATCATGTGGGCACCGCAACTTCCACCCTTAGCTTTGAGTTTTCAGGTGCTATGCTATGATACTAGGGGCCACGGTAAAACGGATGCGCCGAAAGGCGAATATACCCTTGATATGTTAGGCGACGATGCCATGGCCTTGATGGACGGGCTTGGATTGTCTGAAGTGCATTGGGCAGGACTGTCTATGGGCGGTATGATCGGCCAGAACATCGCCTTGCGGGAACCGGGTCGGTTTATGAGCTTGAGCCTTTGTGATACCTCCTCGCAAATCCCGCCCGAGGGCAAGGCCGCATGGGAAGAACGCATTGCCGCGGCTTCGGAACAGGGCATGGAGCCCTTGGCAGATGGCACGATGGAGCGATGGTTCACAGCGCCCTATCTAGCGGAAAAGCCACCCTCGGTGAATGCGATCCGACAACAATTCTTGGAAACCGAACCGGCTGGATTCATCGGTTGCTGCCATGCCATCAAGTCTCTGGATTATTTGGATCAGCTTCAAAATATCGATATTCCGACCATAATAATCGTTGGCGCAGACGATACCGGCACGCCGGTCTCTGCGTCCCAGGCCATGAAAGAGCGTATCCCCAATTCGCAACTAGTGGTTTTGGAGCAGGCGGCACATTTATCTAATATCGAACAGACGGAAGCATTCAACGCGGCGCTTATCAGTTTTCTGGACAGACAATGATCGATAGTATCGCTCAACAAACTATGCGCGATGCGCCTCGGCTAAGGAGGCAATGGCGGCCGGCAGGGCGCCGTCGCCGTAGGGTAGGCTGAGGATATCAAAGGTGGCTTCCACGCTGCCCAGGGTGCCCAGGATCATCGGCTCGTTTACGTCGCCCATGTGACCGATGCGGAAGGAGTTGTTGATCAACAATCCCAGACCTCCGCCTACTGCGACATTGAATTTCTCCCGTAGGATATGCTGGAAAGTTTTGATGTCGAAATTGTCGCCCATGCGGATGGTGGTGATGGATTCGGCACGCTGATCCGGTATCAGGGCGTTGATCTCCATGACACCTCCCATACTCCAGGCCGCCACGGCGGCGCGGGTGGCGTCAGCCAGACGGCGGTGGCGGGCGAAGGTTTGCTCCAGGCCTTCCTCGGCTAACATGTCCAGGGCTTCCCGCAGGCCAAATATCATATGCTCAGGCGCTGTGCCGGCAAACCAGCGGTAAGCCTCTGGATGCGTGTTCATTTCACGGGCCCGCCAGTCCCAATAACTGCGCGGTGAGCCGGCGTTCGATGCTGCTGCCTTGGCGCGCTCGTTGACGGCGTTAAAACCCAGCCCTGGGGGACACATCAGTCCTTTTTGGCTTCCGCCCACGGCCACGTCCACGCCCCATTCATCCATGCGGAAGTCGGTGCAGGCCAGAGAGGCGATGACATCCACTACCAGCAGGGCATGGTGGCCGGCGGCGTCCATAGCCTGTCGCACGGCCTGCACGTCCGAGGTTACGCCTGTGGCGGTTTCGGTGTGTATCATTAGAACAGCGCGGTACTCTCCCTTTGTATCGGCTAGCAAGGCCTCTTCCACCTTGTTGGGATCGATGGCGTGGCGCCAGTCGTTTTTGATGGTGTCGAACGTGATGCCCAGGTTTTGTGCCATGTCTGCCCACGCAAAAGAAAAGACGCCGGTCTCTGGCACCAAAACCTTGTCGCCGGGAGCTAGAATATTGGTTAGGGCCGCTTCCCAGCCGCCGTGGCCGTTAGATGCATAGATGAAGACTTCGCCTTCCGTCTTGAAGATTGGCCTGATGTCCATTAGGCATTGTCGCGCCAGGGCGACGAAATCGGGACCGGAATATTCCCAAGCGGGTTGATGCATGGCGCGTAGCACCCGGCCAGGAATATTTGTTGGCCCAGGCGTTTGAAGGAAATTTCGTCCCCGGCGCAATTTCATGCTCATTATCCGTCTACCTCGGGACCTGAAAAGGCCCGCTGTGGCTTGTCCAGGCGGACACTAATTCCTAGTTTAGGCCTAGGATCCTAACGGGCAGAGACCAGCATTTCTTGCAACACGCGGGCCTTGCCTTCTGCTAGACGACGCTGCTCGCCTTCCTCGGCCCCTTCCAATTCGTCATTGGCCTCCTGGATGCGCTGTTCGATGTCGGCGCGATCCATGTCATCCACTGGTACCGCCTCTTCCGCCAAAACAGTCAAGCGTTCGGCCGCGACCTCGGCGAAGCCTCCTGCAATATAGACCTGTTCCGGGCCCTCACTGCCGCCTTCGACAGCAATTATTCCGGCGCGCAATGCAGAGATGAGTGGCGCATGACCCGGCAGCACGCCAAAATCCCCCTCCATGCCTGGCATAGCAACAGCATCCGCCTCAACCGACATCAGCAACCGGTCTGGAGAGACTAATTCGAATGCGACCTTTTCCGCCATGGTAAATTACCTTCCGTAATCGAGCCTAGGCCGCTTCCGCCGCCATCATTTTGGCCTTTTCGACCGCTTCCTCGATTGTGCCGACCATCAGGAAGGCCTGTTCGGGTAATTCATCATGCTGACCGGAGCAGATTTCGCGGAATCCGCGAATGGTGTCTTCCACGCTGACAAAGACACCCGGCGTGTTGGTAAAGATTTCTGCTACGTGGAATGGCTGGCTGAGGAAGCGTTGCATCTTCCGTGCGCGGGAAACTGTAAGGCGGTCGTCTTCCGAGAGTTCGTCCATACCCAGAATTGCAATTATGTCCTGCAGAGCTTTGTATTGTTGCAGTATGGCCTGCACCTCACGGGCGGTGTCGTAATGTTCCTGACCCAAAATGCGCGGATCCAAAATTCGGGATGTGGAATCCAGCGGGTCCACGGCAGGATATATTCCCATTTCCGAAATGGCGCGAGAAAGCACGGTCGTTGCATCCAAATGAGCAAACGAAGTCGCCGGTGCCGGGTCGGTCAAGTCGTCCGCTGGCACATAAATCGCCTGAACAGAGGTGATGGAGCCCTTGGTCGTGGTGGTGATGCGCTCCTGCAAGGTGCCCATGTCCGTCGCCAATGTGGGCTGATACCCCACGGCGGACGGCATGCGGCCCAACAGGGCGGAAACTTCCGAACCTGCTTGTGTAAAACGGAAAATGTTGTCGACGAAGAACAAAACGTCGCGGCCTTCATCACGGAACTGCTCAGCTACGGTCAGCCCGGTTAGACCGACACGGGCACGGGCGCCGGGTGGTTCGTTCATTTGGCCATATACCAACGAGGCCTTAGAGCCATCACCGTCCAGGTTTATCACGCCGGATTCGATCATTTCGTGGTAGAGGTCGTTCCCCTCTCGGGTCCGCTCGCCCACACCGGCGAATACCGAATACCCGCCGTGGGCGTTTGCGATGTTGTTGATCAATTCCATGATGATCACGGTTTTGCCAACACCTGCGCCACCGAACAAGCCGATCTTGCCGCCCTTCACATAAGGGGCGAGCATGTCAACTACTTTGATGCCTGTGGCCAGCATCTCCGTTTCGGTGGATTGTTCGATGAATTCCGGTGCCGGTTGATGAATTCCCCGCGTCTCGTCCCTAGCGATGGGGCCGCGTTCGTCAACGGCCTCCCCCACCACGTTCATGATCCGGCCTAATGTCGCCGCGCCCACGGGTACGGAGATTGACTCGCCCGTTGCAACCACTTCCTGGCCACGGACTAAGCCTTCCGTGGTGTCCATAGCTATGGTTCGCACCGACGATTCACCCAAATGTTGAGCGACTTCCAGGACCAGGGTGCGATCTTCCTGTTTGATTTCGAGAGCCGAGAGGATGGCTGGTAGCTCGTCCTCGAACTGCACATCGACGACAGCGCCGATGACTTGGTGAACCTTTCCCACGAGATTGCTGGCCATGTTCAATTTTCCCTTGGTCTAACTGTCACTATTTTGATCCAGGTGGAGCTAGAGTGCCTCGGCACCTGATACGATTTCAATCAATTCCTTGGTGATGATGGCTTGACGGGTGCGGTTGTAGGTCAGGGTCAGCGCATCGATCATATCACCGGCGTTGCGCGTCGCGTTGTCCATGGAAGTCATGCGCGCGGCCTGTTCGGCGGCGCTGCTTTCCAGCAGCGAGCGGTAAATTTGTACAGAGATATTCCGGGGTACCAAGACACCTAGTAAATCATTCTCTTCTGGCTCGTACTCATAAATCGCGCCGCCTAGGTCAACCGAATCTTCATCAGCCTCGGCATCTGGGTCTGGCAGCTTGACGGGGATTAATTGCTGATCGGTCACGACCTGGCTGATCACGGACTTGAAGGCATTGAAATAGACTGTACATACGTCGAATTCGCCATCAGCAAACATTTGCGATATTTTTTCGGCTACCTGCCGAATATCGGCGAATGAAAGCTGCTTGACGTCACGCAGTGTAACATATTCGACAATGTCGTCTTCCATATCACGGCGCAGACTTTCTTGCCCCTTGCGGCCTACACAAAACAGTTTGACCGTCTTTCCGCTATCCTTCAACTCCCGAGCCCTGGCGCGGACGGTACGGACAATATTGGTATTAAATGCCCCACACAGGCCCCGTTCGGCAGTTACTACTACCAATAAATGCACGTCATCTTTTCCCGTGCCCACGACCATTGGGGGGGCCGCATCGAGGCTGGGTAGATTGGAAGCGACGGAGGCGATCATTCGTTCCATCCGTTGGGCATAGGGCCGCGAATTTTCCGCCGCCTCTTGCGCGCGACGTAATTTGGCCGCTGCCACCATTTGCATGGCCTTGGTGATCTTCTGCGTCGAGGTGACAGAAGTGATCCGGTTTTTTAGTTCTTTAAGGTTGGCCATTTATTGAGGCGCCCCAAAATTATTCGCCGATCAGGCAAGCACTTTCAAAAACTCACGCGAACTTCTTGGCGAACTCTTCTAAATGTGCCATCAAATCTTTTTCCACGTCGTCTGACATGTCACCTGAATTCCTGATGGATAATAGGATTTCTGGTTTGTTGTCACGCATATCGTTCAGGAGTTCCTGTTCGAAGCGGCCAATCTGATCCACTTCTATGCCATCCAGGTAGCCACGTACGCCGGAAAAAATCGAAACAACCTGCTCTTCCACGGCCATTGGGACATATTGATCCTGTTTTAAAAGCTCGGTGAGACGCACTCCTCGGCTCAACAATTGCTGGGTCGCGGCATCCAGGTCCGAGCCGAATTGAGCAAAAGCTTCCATTTCCCGGTATTGAGCCAAGTCGAGTTTGATAGTGCCCGCGACCTTTTTCATAGCCTTTACCTGCGCAGCGGAACCCACGCGGGACACCGACAGACCGACGTTAATGGCGGGACGGACGCCCTTATAAAACAGATCTGTTTCTAAGAATATTTGACCATCCGTGATTGAAATCACATTAGTGGGAATATAGGCCGAGACATCATTGGCCTGGGTCTCGATCACAGGCAGCGCTGTGAGGGACCCAAGACCATTGTCGTCGTTCATCTTTGCGGCCCGCTCCAGTAAACGGGAGTGTAGATAGAACACATCGCCTGGGTAGGCTTCGCGCCCAGGCGGACGGCGCAATAACAAGGACATTTGCCGGTAGGCCACGGCTTGCTTGGTCAAATCGTCATAGACGATTACCGCATGCATACCGTTGTCTCGGAAATATTCGCCCATGGTGCAGCCGGCGTAGGGCGCTAAAAATTGCAGTGGGGCGGGTTCCGACGCGGTCGCGGCGACGACGATGGAATATTCCATGGCGCCGCTGTCCTCTAGCGATTTTACAATCTGCGCCACCGAAGATCGTTTTTGGCCGACAGCGACATAGATGCAATACAGTTTCTTGGACTCATCGTCGCCACGATTTATTTCTTTTTGATTGATGAAGGTATCGATCGCGACGGCCGTTTTGCCTGTTTGCCGGTCACCGATGATTAGTTCGCGCTGGCCGCGGCCAACGGGGACTAGGGCGTCTAGCGCCTTCAGGCCGGTCTGCATTGGTTCGTGTACCGATTTACGTGGGATGATGCCGGGTGCCTTCACCTCAACCAAACGGCGTTCTTCTGATTCAATGGGTCCTTTGCCATCGATGGGATTGCCTAGGGCGTCCACCACACGGCCCAGCAAGCCCTTGCCCACGGGAACGTCCACGATGTCGCCTGTCCGCTTCACCGTATCGCCTTCGGCAATACCGCTGTCGTCGCCGAAAATCACCACGCCGACATTGTCGCTTTCCAAGTTCAGAGCCATACCCTTGATGCCACCAGGGAATTCGACCATTTCGCCGGCTTGGACCTGGTCCAGACCATATACTCGGGCAATGCCGTCACCGACTGACAGGACTTGGCCAACTTCCGAGACCTCGGCTTCCATACCGAAGTTGGCGATCTGCTCCTTCAGGATGGCCGAAATTTCTGCAGCACGCAGATCCATTACTCAACTCCCCTCATGGCAAATCTGAGATTTTGAATTTTTGTACGCAAGGATGAATCAACCATGCGTGATCCTATCTTAACGATGATTCCTCCCAGGATCTTTTCATCCACTGCGATTTCAACTTGTACATCCGTCTTCATGGAAGTTGTCAACTGGTCTTTGATCTTGGACAGCTGTTCATCGTTCAGGCTTTTCGCCGAGGTGACCTCGGCTACTAATTCGCCCTTGTGTGCTGATAGCAGGGTGCGAAAATCCCTGACCATATCGCGCAGAGCGAATAGGCGGCGATTTTGCGCTACCACCGCGACGAAGTTGGTAATCATTTCCGTAGCGCCAGCCTTATCCATCAAAGCAGCCATACCCTTGCCTTGGTCTTCGGAGGCGATCACAGGACTACGCAAGAGGCGGTTCAGATCATTCGACTGATCGATCATATTGCCCAGGTCGGCCACGTCGGTGGACACTTCGTCCAGCACACCGCTATCGCGCGCAAGTTCAAACAATGCGGTTGCATACCGTCCTGCAATGCCGGTTACGACGCTTCCTTCGGCTGACACGTTTGCGGGGTTCCTTTGGCGATATCTCTGCAATAAAAATTACAGATCAAAATTCATTTGCGGGTGGGCTTAAGCCCTTGAAATCATTTGCGGAAACCTACAAAAAGATAACCTCTCGGATAGCCCTTTTGTAAGGCGCGGCGTTTCGTAGCATAGCCTATTCATCCTGGCAAGCGATGAGACCACTCCGGGTGGGCTACAAGGCGCCCCGGAGGTTAAATGACGCCTTTCTTCCTTAATATACCCAGTTCGTTTTTCGTAAGTCCAATCCTATTCTGGTAGATCTCCTTGTTCCAATCACCCAACTCAGGCCCCAATGCATCGACATTTCCGGGCGATGCTGAAAGCCTCGGGAGGACATCAGGGATTACAATTTCGCCCAGCACTGCGTGTTGAATGCGGCGCAAGGTGCCTCGGGCATCGAATTGAGGATCAGCGAAAATATCGGCGATGGAGTTGATGCGCCCACAAGGCACATCACCGCGGCTGCATATGCTGACAACCTCTTCTGCAGTGTGGGCGGTGGTAAAACCACTAACCGCACCTTCGATCAAGGGCCGGTCCTGGACCCGAGCTGCCGTTGTTGGATGACTTTCCGCTAGATCAGGCCGATTAAGGACATTAATAGCCATGCGTTGCCAAATTTTGTCGGAGGTGCATGCAATGGCGACCCAGCCTTTCTTTTTTGTCGGGAAATGGCCGTGTGGACAGACGTTTCGGGTGCCTAGGCCCTCGCGTTCCCGCACCGTGCCATGGCGTGCATAGGCCGGCGCCAATTCATCCAAAACTCGGAAGATGGTTTCGAACAATGCGATATCAATTTCTTGGCCCTGCCCTGTTCGTTCCACTGTACGCAACGACATTAGGACGCCAATGGCGCCGAACAGACCAGATATATAGTCGGCAAGCGAGGTTGACCCAGGCGTGACTGGCGCCTCACCCGGCATACCGGCCAAATAGGTCAAGCCGCCTACAGCATGAGCAATGCGGGCAAATCCTGGTCGATCACGATATGGGCCCCCTTGGCCGTAACCACTGATCCGCATCAGGATCAATTTAGGATTGATGGCGCACAAGACGTCATAGCCCAACCCCCACTTCTCCAAAGTACCGGGACGGAAGTTCTCGCAAATCACGTCGGTCTGTTCGACCATTCGCTTTAACAGATCAACACCCTCTGGGGTTTTTAGGTTTAGGGTTATGGAATGCTTGTTTCGAGCCTCGCTCAACCAGGCCAAACTACTGTCCTGTATTTCCGTAGCCGTGCCGAACTGGCGCATTGGATCGCCACCAATTGGCTGTTCAACTTTGATGACTTCGGCGCCAAATTCCGCCAAAATCGTTGCCGCGAAAGGCGCTGCGATGAATGTCGCTAAATCCAGAACGCGCACTCCATCTAGGGGCCTCATACCTATAAGACCTCCGCATTGACGACATTAATTGGATTGCCATCGGCGTGGGCGGCAATATGGTCAAAAATTTTGGAGATTAAGATTTTGACTTCCTCCTTGGTGACGTAGCCGATTTGCGGGCGGGTAAACCATTTTTCGATTTGAGATAAAATCTACGCCCTCTGCAGCTGCCTACGGATTGGCACCGGTGTCCTGGACACAGTCATTTCATATCACGGCATCTTCGCTATCCAGTTTGGCGATGAAAGGCGGGTTGAGCTACGGTATCGAAATGGTCACCAGAAATTGTAATCTTCAATTTTGCAGGACTAATTTGTTTACTAATTAATGCCGGCTCCCTGCACCTGTTTGACCGACGCCTTCACCAAGGGGATTTCATGGTCCTCGAGCGGTCTCATATATTTCTTCCGGCCCAGTGCCGCTTCAATATAAGGGGCAAGTTCGGCCTGTTTGGCCGCCTCTTTTGCCGACTGCTTATGTTTAAAGCGGGGCTGCACTTCGGCACCAAACAATTCAAGAGATTCACAAATCTCGGAATGGCGGTTGTTACCGGCTTGTTGCAGTAGGATGATTTGATCCACGCCCGCTTCTTCAAATTCCGAAATATGGTTGGACAGATCGTCCGGAGTGCCGATACCCGAGATATGGGTCCGGGTTCGTTGAATCGAGGCAATCAAATCCTCGGCCTTGGAGCCATGTTGAGCAATATATTCGGTCCACATATTGGTGCGTCCTGGTACGGTGTCGCTAGCGACCAGGGCATGCATGGCATAACCAAAGAATTCGAAATTCAACTGGCCGCGCCTAATGGCTTCTTCCCGGTCATGATGTATGGAAAAGTTAGAGACGATGGCAATATTTGCATTGACGCTGTGGCCAACAGGCACACAGTCCTCACTTTTGATGATGTCGTAGTAGATGTCAGCCCAGGCCGTGGCTTCCTCTTTGTCCAGGAAAGAGAACGCTAGGGCACCAACACCGAGGGAAGCAGCCACTTTTATAGTGTCGCGATTGGTGCAGGCCATCCACATTGGTGGGTGCGGCTTTTGCAGCGGTTTGGGCAGCACGTTGCGACACGGCATAGAGAAATTCTCGCTTTCATAACCAGGATACGGCGTCATGGTCATCATATTCGCAACTTGCTCCGCCGCCTCTATAGCCATAGCCCGTTTTTTCTTAGCAGGTATGCCAAAGCCGCCCAGTTCCAGGCGCGTCGCACCTTCGCCAATGCCGAAATCCACTCGACCGTTGGAGACTAGATCAAGTGTCGCTAGGCCTTCGGCTGTGCGGGCTGGATGATTATAGTTTGGGATGACTTGGCGAATGCCGTGGCCCAGCCGGATGTTCTTGGTCATGCCAGCTGCGGCTGCTAGGAAGACCTCTGGCGCCGAACAATGGGAATATTCATCCAGAAAATGATGCTCCACGGCCCAGGCGTGATCGAGACCTAGTTTGTCGGCTAGTACGATCTGCTCCAACGCTTCCTGAAACAAACGGTGTTCGGCACCTTCATTCCAGGGTTTGGGCAATTGCAGTTCATAAAACACCCCAAATTTCATATGGTCGTTCCTCCAGATATGCTTGAGTATAGACTAGCAGATAGGGACACGAAAAAAAATGTGGGCCGAACTGCGCCAGGGCGACATGGTCATCCAGGTATTGGATAAAGGACGTCATTGATCGTTTTTAACAACGCTCAATGTGGCGATCGTGACAACAATGTAATCCATTGTTAGTCTTTCGGACCCAAAATTTAAGGATTGGATATGACCTCTGATAAAGATTTAGATCTTCGTGTCAGGGCTTTAGAATCTCTACTGATAGAGAAAGGCCTGGTCGAAGAGCCCGCAATCGAAGAAATCATTGATCTATTCGAAAATCGCATGGGGCCGCATAATGGCGCGAAAGTGGTTGTACGGGCCTGGAAGGACCTTGCGTTCAAGGCACGTCTGTTAGACAACGCAACGGACGCCATTGTCGAAATGGGTTACGAGGCCGTGCAGGGCGAGGATATGGTGGTGGTGGAGAATACATCACGGGTCCACAATATAGTGGTCTGTACGTTGTGCTCTTGTTTTCCCTGGGCAACTCTAGGACTGCCACCGGTTTGGTATAAATCGGCGCCGTACCGCGCTCGCGCCGCATCTGATCCCCGCGGCGTATTGGCAGAGTTCGGCACCGTAGTCGATGAGGATGCCGAAGTACGTGTCTGGGACAGCAATGCGGAACTGCGCTACATGGTGCTGCCCGAACGGCCCCCAGGCACCGAAAGGATGGGCGAAGATAAACTATTGCCGCTTGTAACGCGGGATTCCATGATTGGTGTGACACGGGCGTTAAGCCCATGAATAGTATGCACGACATGGGAGGGATGCACGGCTTTGGACCGGTCGAGCGTGAAGCGGACGAAGCTGTGTTTCACAATGAATGGGAAGGCAAGGTGCTGGCCTTGGCGCGGATCACTATGGCGGGTGGTCATTTCAACTTAGACGAATTCCGCCATGCCATGGAAAGGATCCCGCCCGTCGATTACCTGTCCTTCAGCTATTACGAACGTTGGCTGGAGGGTGTGATGATAATGCTTGAGGAAAAAGGCGTGCTCAGCAAAGCCGAATTCCATACCCGTTTAGCGGAGTTGTCAAAATGAAGGTGACCCGAGACGTGGTGCTTGGAATGTACAAGCGTACTGGTACGGCCCGAGTGGACCAAGACATTGCTCCCTCGTTCAGGGTCGGCGAGACAATCCGGGCGCGTAATTTTCATCCCACGGGTCATACCCGCCTGCCCCGCTATGTGCGCGGCAAGGTAGGAGAGATAGCTGCAGATCACGGTGTCTTTCAATTTGCTGACAGTTTGGCCCATGGCGACGGAAAACAGCCTCAACACTTATATTCCGTAAGATTTACCGCTCAGGAGCTTTGGGGACAAACCGCCAAGCCACAGGATAGCTTGTATATCGACCTTTGGGACGATTACCTGGAGCTGGCCTAATGCGCTGTCTGTTGGGGGTGCCGAACCTAAACATGCCAGAACGGCGTGGAGGGGCGGCCCAACCCGGCGATGCTCAAGGAGCGGTATTTGAAGAACCCTGGCAGGCCCACGCATTTGCCATTGTCATGTCCTTGTACCAAAACGGCCACTATACTTGGCCGGACTGGGATGATTATCTAGGGCACGAAATTCAATCTCCGGATCATTTTCCAGGCGCGCTGGGACATGAGCCATTAGAAAATAATCGAACGAATTACAACCTGTTCCTAGCGGCTTGCGAAGAGGATGGTGCCCGGTATTACCACCACTGGCTAGCGGGTCTGGAAAAGATGCTGGACGTCAAGGGTCTGGTTAGCACCAAGGAAATTTCAGACCGTGAAGCCGCTATCCGCAAGGTGGAGGAGACCGGCCCCCGCTTTCAGGCGGGTGAAGGTATTAAGGTTCTGGACATCGAATTGCTTGGTCACAGTCATCTTCCTACGTACATACGTGGGGTCAAAGGACAGGTAGAGGCCGATCATGGCGCGCATGTGTTTCCCAACAGTAAAGGTTATGCAAGAACTGATGCATTACAGCATGTCTATACTGTGCGGTTTCTGGCGACGGATATTTGGGGCGCGGACGCCGATAGCCGCCATAGCCTAAATTTCAGCCTATGGGACTACCAACTCGAACCGGTGTCTTAAAAAGCGATAACGTTCCGAGCCACTTCGCCGGCCTTCAGGTCGTCCATGGCGTCGTTGATCTGATCCAGCTTTAGCCGGCCGGATATCATTTGGTCTAATTTCAAGTCGCCGCGTAGGTACATTTCCACCAACCGGGGCATATCAACTCGGAAGCGGTTGGAACCCATGGTGGAGCCCTGGATTTTCTTTTCTTGCAGGAAATCCGGCCCATGCAGTTCCACATTCGTGCCAACGGGAACCATACCAATGATGGTAGCAGTGCCGCCGCGTTTGAGCGAACGGAAGCATTGTTCCGCAGTAACCTTGAGGCCCACGGCCTCAAAAGAATATTGTACGCCGCCACCTGTAATATCGCGGATTACCTTGACCGGGTCATCTCGACTGGCGTCGATCACATCCGTCGCGCCAAATTCTTTGGCCAAATTTAGCTTTGAGCCAACCATGTCCACGGCGATGACCTGGCCTGCACCTGCGATGGCTGCGCCGTTGACCGCAGACAAACCGATACCTCCACAACCGAATACAGCAACTGTATCGCCTGGTCGCACCTGGGCTGTATGGAACACTGCACCGACGCCGGTCATGACACCGCAGCCAATCAAGGCGGCGCGGTCAAGGGGCATATCCTCACGTACCTTCACCACTGAGTGTTCATGGGTCAGAATATATTCGGCATACGAGGAAAGGTTGGCAAACTGCCCCATCACTTCGCCGTTCTGGGTCAGGCGTTGTTGAGCATCTGGCGCGCGCTGCACCATGGGACTTTGACATAAGGACATCCGGCCCGTCAGGCAGAATTCACACTCGCCGCAAAATGTTGAAAGACAGGTGATCACGTGATCGCCCGGTTTTACGTAGGTTACATCCTCTCCGACCGCTTCGATCACACCGGCGCTTTCATGACCCAGAACACAGGGGCAGGGGATGGGATACAAGCCTTCGATGAAATGCAAATCACTGTGGCAGACGCCGGCATAGACCGTGCGCACCAGCACTTCCCGCCGGGCTGGCTCATCAATTTCAATTTCTTCAATTGTCAGGGGCTCATGGGCTGCCCGCATTACCGCAGCTTTCGCTTTCATCACTCGCGACTCCCAAAAGTTGTTTGCATTGTTTCTACCATCGGACGGTCAAAGGGCCAAGCCAAGCCTTTATTTGTTGATAATACAGTTTCGGCTAAGTATCCACATATGCCCTTGCTCATACCAATCCAATCTTGTCAACGCGGGAAAATGGAGATTGCAGGACTCACGCACACGGATGGTAACTTTGCGAGGCTTCCGTCGGAGTGAATTTCTTTGAACCACAGTTCGAATGGAAACAGAACGTGATATTTTTTCGACTGTTAGACGCACGCTTCAGCAATCAAACAAGGCCCTCTTCTTTCATATCAGCGAATTCAAAGGAAGTCGCAACTCTAAAAGTGTTGCTTGGCTGATTTCGATTATTTAGCCTTTAGCGAAGAGACCCTAATTTAAACCTCGCGAAGATAGATGATGTTAGGTTGGCCACAAGCACGTGTAGTCGTGTGTGCTCCAAATTAGCCCCTCTATCATTATTCTGCCGCTTGTGCCATCTCGGGCGGTTTGGACTGGCCCATCCACTTCTGGAAGATCGGAGTTTTCGGCGGGTCGATAGAAGTATCCGCTTTGCAGCGTGCCTTCAATTCCTCAATGGTGCCGCCGAAATCAAAAACTTCCACATTGGCCCGTTCTGCGTCCATCCGTCGCCGCAGTTCGTCGGTACCGCGTTGATCTACGGCGCAATCGGAGCCGAGGACCACGCCGTACCGTTTTGCGCCCTCAATGGTTATCAGACCGCGCTGGGCGTCCAACGAAACTTGGGCCGCATCACGCTGTAACGGGTCTCCCCAACCACCACCGCCCCAGGTGTTAAAGTAAAGGGTGTCACCGGCTTCGACCTTGATGCGGTCGCACTTGGATTCCATCCATTTGGTGGTGCCATCGGCTCGCACCATCAATTTGGTGCTGCGGGCGCCTGGTAGGCCGCCGTTGACGCCCCAGGGATGGGTCAGCCAGCGGTCATCGTGAATGGAAATGTTGCCTGGTTCCAAGAATTGATAACCCATGGATAATCCATTACCACCGCGATGTAGGCCGGGACCGCCACTGTCGGCAATTGTCTCGTACTGTACGATGCGAAGAGGGAAATAGGCCTCAAGGAATTCGTTCGGGACGTTGGTAAAGGCGGGCCACAGGGAGTGACCGTCGGCGCCGTCGCCCGCGGGCCGGCCTGGGATCCCTCCGAAGCCTATCTGGTACAGCTGATACCATTCGCCGTTCTTGTCGTAGCCTGAATACATAAAATGAGGACTGTCCGAGAAGCCGGCAGCGCATAGCGCATCCGGCGAACCCTGGCCCAGCAGGCCGCTCATGATATCGAAGATGCGGCCAAGAAGGTGGGTGCGGCAACTGAGTGCCGCGGGCCGGATTGGTTTGAGGATCGTGCCGCGCGGTATGCGGACGTCCACCAGGTCGTAAAAGCCGTCGTTAAACAAAATTTGCGGGTCGAAAAGATTGATGAAAAATGCGCCTAGGAACATTTTGAACATCTCTTCATTCAGCAAGAAGTTCACGGAACTGATGGATTGTGGGTCGGTGCCCTCGAAGTCAAAGATCGCCATATCCCCTTCGCGCCACAGGGTGCAGGCGATCTTGTAAGGGCCCATGCCCACGCCGTCGTCGTCGATATAGTCCTCGAAGTACTGTTTTGTTTCGGGGATTACCAGTTTCAAGATGGCCCCCATGGCTCGCTTGTTACGTTCCAGCATTTCATCCATGGCGGCAACAAATTCATCCACGCCGAAGCGCTCGCAGTTCTCAACAACGCGGCGCTCTGCCATCCGCAGGGCGGCGATGATGGCATTGAAGTCAGAGCGGTTCCAATCTGGCAGTCGGCAGTTGCGTAGAATCAACTCCAGCATTTCTTCGTTCAACTGACCTTTGCGGAAAATTTTGACAGGCGGAATTTGCACCCCTTCCTCGAACAATTGCGCTGCGTCGGTGGGCAGGCTACCCGGCACTTTACCTCCAATATCAGTCATGTGACCGAACATGGCGCCCCAAGCTACTATCCGGCCGTCAATATAAATAGGCATCATTGTTAGCCAGTCGTTCAGGTGACTGACGGCGCCGTTGCAAGAATAGGGATCGTTGGTTAGAAAAACGTCGCCCTCTTCTATTGTGCCGTCATAACCTTCCTGAAAACCGTGAAAAAATGACCCGAACTGGCCGACAACCATCTTGCCCGCCGGGTTGGCGATCATGGGAAAAGCGTCGTGTTGTTCGCGAATTCCCGGTGACATGGCGGTGCGGAACAGCACTGCATCCATTTCATCGCGTGCGTTCCGTAAGGCATTTTCCACTATGTCTAGGGTAATGGGATCAATTTTAACCGAGTGGAATGGCGTATTGTTGGTTTGGATAATCCTGGATGGCATTGGTTTATCCTTTCGGTCGGATTAGCAGGTTGCCCACGGCATCAACTTCCGCCTCGTGGTCGGGCAAGATCATTGTCGTGGCGTCCATTTCGGTGACGACAGCTGGGCCGGAAATGCGATTCCCAGTTTGCAGTTTGGCGCGATCGTAAATCTTGGCGGGTTGCTCTCGGCCAGTCACGTATACCGTAGTTTCTAGATAAGTAGCTGCGGAGGCGTCAGGTCCACCCTGGGGAAGGCTCTCTGCCTGGGCGGCACTTTCCCGTCCTTGGACCAGAGCACGCAGATTATAGAGCTCGTGTCCACCTTCCAGGCAGAAAGTGAACATCTGTTCATGAATGGCGTTGAACCGGTTACCGACCTCTGGCAATCCGGCACGACCAAAGTCTTCGGGAGAAATATCTACTGTAAGCTGCATGCCCTGGCCCGCATAGCGCAGATCGATCTGGTACAGTGTTGTTTGGTCTGACCGGACTACGCCCTCGCTGTCCAATGTCGCCGCTGCCTGTTTACCCAATTCCTCCAGGATGCCTTGAACCTCACCGTCCGATGTCTCCTCAAACCGGCGCACGAATGTACGTGAGGCCTCATCGCGCACCCGCGTCGTGGCGTCGCCATAGGCGCACAAAACGCCTGGTCCCGGCGGAATGAGAACTGGCCAGCTTCCCATCAGCTTTCCAAGAGCATTAGCGTGTAACGGCCCCGCCCCGCCGAAACCGACCAAAGCAAAATCGCGCGGATCATACCCTTGTTCCACGGATACTAGCCGTAGGGCACCGAACATATTCTCGTTAACGATATTGATGATGCCTTCGGCTGTTTCTTTCACGCCCAGACCCATCGCGTTTGCCACAGTTCCGATAGCCCGTTCTGCGGCGGCATAGTCAAGCTGCATGTCGCCGCCTAATCTGGCGTCCGAGGGCAAATATCCCAGGATAACGTTGGCGTCGGTCACCGTGGGTTGATCCCCGCCCTTACCGTAAGCGGCGGGTCCAGGCTCGGCGCCCGCACTCTGAGGGCCTACTCGCAGAGCTTTTGTTAGTTCCGGTACATAGGCGATCGAGCCGCCGCCTGCTCCGACGGAGCGCACGTCGATAGATGAGGCCCGAACGGTGACGTCTGCCACACGGGTTTCCCGCCGGGTCCGAGCGACGCCGTCTTCGATCAAGGCGACGTCCGTCGAAGTGCCGCCCATGTCGAATGTCAACAGGTTTTCGTATCCAGCCTGTTTGGCGATCCAGACGGCGCCGGAGACGCCCCCAGCTGGCCCGCTCATCAGAAGATTGACGGGCGCCGCCTTGGCTACATCGGCTGAGGCCAAACCGCCGTCGGAACGTAGAATATTCAGTTGTACGCCATTCATGCGGCGGTTCAGTTCGGTCTCTAAGTTTTCAATATATTTCGATACAACGGGGCGGATGTAGGAATTAACCACCGTCGTCTCCGCCCGCTCGTATTCATACATCTCGGGTATCACTTCCGATGATATAGAGACAGATACTCCCGGCATTATGCGCTCTGCAATATTCCGGATGCGTTGCTCATGTTCTCCGTTGGCATAGGCATTGATCAGAGAGATTGTCAGGGCTTCGACACCACTCCCTTTCAATTTTTCTATTTCGTCGGCGATAGCGTTCTCGTCCAATGGCTCGACAATCTCGCCCAAAGCGCTGATGCGTTCATTCGCTTCTATAGTTAACTCCAAAGGAGCCAGTGGATCGCTCTTGTTGAAAATTACCCAGCCGCCCAGGCCACCAGGCACGTAAGAGCGTGCAATCTGAAGCACCTGTTTATAGCCCTTGGTTGTAATCAGACCGACTTTGGCTCCGCTTCCAGTCAGAACCGTATTGGTCGCCACAGTGGTGCCGTGCATAACTCGGCTTACTGCTGAGGGTTCTATGCTTGCCTCCTGGCAGATTCTCTCGATACCATTCAGGACGCCCTGAGAGGAATCATCCGGTGTGGAGGGTACCTTTGCAGTGAAAGCGCGACCGCTACCTTCATCGATCAGCAACAGGTCTGTGAACGTGCCGCCAACGTCGACACCCAATCGGTAACCTCCACTCGACGATTCCTGCCGAGGTCGGGTCGCCGGCCGAGAAACAGGTGCTGGCGCAGAGGGCGTTGGCGTCGCGCGCGCCTCCATTGGCGTTTCTTGCCGTGCAGTAGGGGGTGCCGGATTGCGTGTTTCTGGCGGCGGAGAGTAGGCCGGCGCATTGGGCGGGGAAATTTGCGGCGGCTTGATTGTTGGAGTGGGGGCGATTGCAGGTGGCGGAGCGATGACTGGCGGTGGAGAATAACGAGACGTAGGCGTGGCCGTGCTGCCATTTCCATCGGACGTTCCGTTTATCGGGCGCCCTCGTAAGCGATCTTCCAAAGCCCCAAGATCTTGTTTCAGATCTGATAATTGTTCGGAGAACCAATTACTAGAACCTTTGCTGTCATCCGCCATCTGGCATTCCTTCTTCGCCTGCACGCAAGTGCACTACCGCCGGAAGGTGGCAGTGTAATACGATCCCCTGTTCTGAAACTAGGCTTTGAACAGGCTTGGACCGGGTTCTTTGTATTGTCGCTTTATCCGGCCGCGAAACGGGCTTTCATCTGGCATTGTGACTGGTCCACCTTCTTCGTAGTAGGGTTTGTCGCCAATGATAGTTACCCGCTCAACAATACGATTGTGGGGCCAATAATCAGAGGTCGCGTAATGTTGGCAGGACCGATTGTCCCAAAATGCAATGGAGTTCTTTGCCCAACGGAAGCGGCATTGGTATTCGGGATAGCTAGCCTGTTGGTACAGGATGGCTAAAATGGCGTCGCTCTCGGCTTTGTCCATGCCGATGATATATTTTGTAAAGGCCGAATTGACATAGATGCCCTTGCGGCCGGTTTCCGGATGAGTGCGGATTACGGGATGTTCCGGGTTTGGGTAGGTCTTATTGAATTCCGCGATCTGTTGTTCCGATGCCCCACGCGCCCGCATACGGACCCGAAAACCTTCAAAGTCATGGACGGCTCTTGTGCCTTCAACTTTCTCTCGAACCGCTTCAGGTAGATTTTCGAATGCAGCATACATGTCGGAAAAGAGCGTATCGCCACCAATTGGTGGGCTTTCCAAACAGCGTAAAACCGATCCTAAGGACGGTTCTAGCCGCCAAGTGACATCTGAATGCCAACCATTTTCCTGGCCTGGTCGATCCTTATCGTGGGTAATGGCCAGGACCTCCGGATAGCCCTCTTTATGTGGGGCAAAGGGATGAACCTCTAAATCACCAAAATTCCGCGCAAACTCCAGGTGTTGTTCTGTAGTGATGTCCTGGTTCCGGAAAAACAACACTTTGCGATCCAGCAGCGCCGTGCGCAAGACCTCGGCCTGTGCATCAGTCAAGGCTTCGCGAAGATCGATACCGTTGACCTCGCCGCCGATCGTCACTGAATAAGGCGTAATTCCGAAAGATCCGCTGTCAACAGATGTTTCGATGGCGCTCAGGCTCATGGAACGGTACCTATGGCTTTGTGAATTATGAGCGCGCAGCTTAGCGGAGGGGGTCGGGAATTGCCATGCTGGGACGATACAATATCGAGGATGATGCGGAGCGGGCATTTGCCGTGCTGAAGGACGGTGGTATAGCAATCCTGCCCATGGATGTTGGGTATTCCCTGATCGGCGGTTCTGAAGTAGCTCTGGACTTAATTTTCCGGACAAAGGGCCGTGCCAGCGACAAGCTCAATGCCATGGTTGGCAATCAGGCAATCCACGAGGCCATTCAAAAGGTTGATCAAAGAGCTCATGACGTTATTCAGGCCTTGACGGCCGATGCGGGTTTACCTCTCGGCGTGATAGCGCCGTGCGACCTTTCTCATCCGATGCTGAATGTCATCGATATGGAAGGTAGCAAAAAGGATGATACCATCGCGCTGCTGATGAATGCCGGCAGCTTTCATGATGCCATCAGCCGATTGAGCCTAGAGCATGGTCATCCGCTATTCGGGTCATCAGCTAATCGCTCCCTGCAAGGCACAAAATTCCGAGTCGAGGATATCGAATCCGAAATTTTGGCCATCGCCGACATAGTCATCGACCACGGCTTGAGGAAGTATCACCCTTATGGCGCGTCATCGACCTTATTAGATGTTATGAACATGGCCGTAATTCGCCAGGGCGCCTGTTTTGAGCTGATCGTTGATATACTTCGCCGCCGCTTTGACATCGCCCTGACCTTACCGGCGCCAACCATTCACTAGGCTAAGTAATTTCTAATAGGGTCTAGCTGCGCCAGAAGCCTTCCTTGTCGATATGGTGCAGAGCGTCCATTTCTGCCTGTGTCGGTAGGTTTGTTTCCTCTATTTCTGGCATTAGCCTGAGGTCCCATCCGGTATTCTGGATCACTTCTTCGGCTGTGTGACCTGGATGGACCGAGGCCAGATGAAATTCGTTATTTGGGCCATGGGGACGCAGAATAGCTCGATCGGTGATAATTACGGCGGGGCCTGCGCCAGGTAGTCCAGCTTTTTTCCGTGCGTCACCGCCGTCCAAATAGCCGGGCGAAGTGATAAAATCTACCTTCTCCACCAGACGATGTTTTTGGTGGTTGATGATGATGATTAGGCGTTCCGCCATGGAGGCGATGTCCGGAGCGCCACCGGAGCCGGGTAATTTGACCTTTGGGTTGTCCAGATCACCAATATAGGAAGTATTGATATTCCCGTACTTGTCTACTTCGGCGCCACCGATAAAGCCGGCGTGAACTCGCCCGCCGCTAAGTAAGCCCATGATCTGGATCAAGCCCGTGGTCCAGGCCGCACCCAATTGATTGGGGCCGTCGCACATGGTGTAGAGCATGCCGTCCGCTGGCTCGTAGCGGGCGACGCCGCTTTCAAATAATCCGACTGCGTTCGGTGCGTGGGTCAACCGAGCGACGCCATAGGCAGTTATGGGCAGGCGCATACCCACGAAGATGCGTTCACCATCGGCGATCTGACGGGCGGCGGCGATAATCATCAATTCCTGTGTGGAATAATCATGGGACATAAGATTACTCCGTTGCGTAGTTGGCGGGAGCGGATGGGGCATCGCTTAGAATGCGCAGCTTTTCCAGCTCGCCACCTAGCTTGGTGCGGTAGGCCTCATGATCGGAGACGTCCCGTATCCACTCACTGCACCAGCGTTCGAAGCCTTTAGGGTCTCGAGTTTCTTGGTGGTAGTGTTGGAAAAAGGCATTGTCACGCCGCCAACGGCCAATTAGGGGTGCTGGGTGGCAGGCGGCTGGCACGTGACAAACAGCATCGACACCAAAACCTGGGATTAGCACCCGGCTGGGGTCGGATGCAATGACCTCGGGTTCCACCATTTCATCGGCCAACACGATTATCTTGTTGGCTGCGATGGAGGCTTCCTGAGTAAGGCCCGTTGATCCCCATATATGAGAATTTCCTGCCTTGTCGGCCCGCTGCACCACCAAAAACGCCACGTCCGGCTTTAGCGCCGGGATCAGAGCCACTGGTTCGCCTGTATAAGGATCCTCGGACAGTTTGATATCTTCATTTGATTTGATGATGTCCGAACCCAGAATTGTTTTTACCGGGATATAGGGCAGACCATATGCGCCAGCGAAAAAAGCCATGCCGATGGTGAAGTTTGAATAATCATTGATCTTGATGGGATGGGGTAGTCCCTTTTCGGCCGCGCGCCGGTAGTTATGGCCCATGCCGCCTGAAACATTTCCTACCCACGCTCCGGTCACTTCCGTGGCACACCCCGCGCCTATCAGCATATCTGTGGAAATGTCCGAGATCGGCGCAATCATGTTCAATTCGCGGCGTCCCTGGCGGATCAACTCATGTGTCGCGGCAAAGGGCACGGCATTTTCTAATGCCGCACCAAGTACAATATTGCTGCCGTCCTGGACGTGGGTCGCTACCGCCTCAGCCAGGCTCATAAATTTATCGTGATTGATTGCTTCTACCCCCTAAGAATTTTCGTCCAGGGCTGCCAGAACTTTTGGCGGGGACATGGGCAGATCGTTAAGGCGCAGACCCGCCGCATCTTGGATGGCGT
>CAZDQC010000050.1:0-22309 GCA_964507245.1 uncultured Rhodospirillaceae bacterium | reverse complement strand
GCATTGCCGCTGGTACTGCAAAAATTGCGTGATTGATTGCTTCTAATGGCTTGTACAGATTGGGAACATTCTTATGTCAATGCTCGGCTCCGATGAATTTGTGGTTTTGTGATGTTGCATAGAGAAAATCTTTTCGACCGTACCTTCGCTCCCCTGCGGCGGGCGCTTTTTGGTGCTACCACGTCCGAGGACCCAAAGGCAGAGTTGAGCCGGTCCGGCGTTGAGAAACTAAAAATTCGGATTGAAGATTGTCTTTATCGGCGTGGCGGCGAGGTGTCCGCCCGGGTTCGTGCGGCTGATTTGGGTCATTTTTATCTGAATCTTGGGCGGGAAGGGCGTCGTCGTTTTCTGTCGCTTCTGGCAACTGATTACGGCGTAGACCGTACACGGGTTGATGCCGCCATGGCCGCCCTGCGGGCGCTGGAGCCCGGCGAAGACAGCAGCCAGGCGGAACGGCAACTACGCTCGGATTTAGTGCCAAGAAGAGTTGAATTATTGAAACAATTCAATAATTTATCGCAAGGTGTCAAATTCTTAGTCGATATGCGGGCTGAGATTATTTCCATGATACCAGAGACACAGGAATTGCGCGCTCTCAACGACGACCTCCGGGAATTATTGACTTCGTGGTTTGACATTGGCTTTCTCAATCTGCAGCGTATTACGTGGGACGCTCCGGCCGCATTGTTAGAAAAACTTATGGCTTACGAGGCGGTTCACGAAATCAGATCATGGGACGACTTGAAGAACCGACTGGATTCCGACCGACGTTGTTTTGCATTTTTTCATCCTAGCATGCCGGACGAACCCTTGATCTTTGTCGAAGTGGCTTTGGTTAGTGGGATGGCGGACAATGTTCAAGAACTGCTGGACCTACACGCCCTGGAAGGTGACCCGGGTAAGGCGGATACGGCAATCTTCTATTCCATTTCCAACGCTCAGGCTGGTCTTGCCCAGGTCAGTTTTGGCGATTTTCTAATCAAGCGCGTGGTTGATGAATTGCGAAGCGACCTGCCCAATCTGAGAACATTTGCCACTCTGTCACCGGTGCCGGGATTCCGCCGTTGGCTGGATAAGTTTTTAGCCGAGACCGACGTGGCTCCCTGGGCCCTGATCCAGGACGGCCTCCTGGCAGAGGTAGCCGGCGTTGGCAGCGGCCGCGAGGCCCTGCAAAATTTGCTGGCTCGAGACAACTGGCATCGTGACGAGGCCGCTGTAGCGGCTCTCCGTCCAGTGTTGGAGCCCTTGGTAGCCCGTTACCTGTTGAAGGAAAAAAAGGGACAGTGGGCACTTGATCCTGTGGAGAATTTTCATTTGTCCAATGGAGCACGCCTGGAACGGATCAACTGGTTGGGCGATACCTCTCGTAATGGGTTGGATAGTGCGGCAGGCCTGATGGTGAATTACCTCTATAAACTTTCTGATATAGAACAAAATCATGAAGATTATCGTGGCCTCGGGAAAATTACAGTTGCAGCTCAGGTGCGCAAAGCACTCAAGCGTTAAAATTTATCCGGATTTGATCCGAAGAGAAAAGTATTCTGAATAGCTAGCGTCTCATTATTTACTGTTACCGTCGATGTTCGTTCACCCAAGTTAACGGGCCACAGCTGCATCAATCCAGATCAAGCCTGCTTGGATCGCTCTGCACTCGAATTTTGAACTGCTGCGCTAGCGGATCCAAGATTGTTCGTCTTTTTGACCATTGATTGGGGAAAAGGCCAATAAACCACTACGTAATTTATCGGACCGAGCTTAATATCGCACTATGAGCGGAACTATCATTACCTATACGGATTACAAAAGCCCCTATGCCTTTCTAGCCAAGGATATGACCTATGCCTTGGAAAGGGAATTTGATGTAGAAGTGGATTGGCGCCCCTATACTTTGGATATTCCTGCCTACCTTGGTGACGCCCAGGTCGATGAACAGGGTAATGTGGTGGCAGAAAACCGTAACCCACACCAATGGCGGCGGGTCCGTTACAGCTATATGGATTGCCGCCGCCAGGCCAACGAGCTAGGCCTAACTATTCGGGGTCCGCGTAAAATATTTAACTCTTCCATTGCCGCCGTTGGCATGTTGTTCGCGCAAAAACAGGGTGTGTTTAGGGCCTATAATAACACAACGTTCGAACGGTTCTGGAAACGCGAACTAGAAATTGAGGATCCGGCCGTAGTCGCTAGCGTTCTCGCTGATGTCGGTGCCGATACAGCCGGTTTCAACAACTATCTTGAGGGTGAGGGGAAGGCTGAACTGGACCGATTGCGTTTGGAGGCTGAGGAGTTAGGCGTCTTCGGAGTGCCAACTTTTCTTCTGGGTGGAGAACTTTTCTGGGGTCGCGAGCATTTTCCCATGATACGACAACGCCTGGACCAGGGGGATTGATTGTGGCAGGGGAGGAGACGCTGACCATTTATCGCTTCCACTGGCCTGACGGTGTGACCTACCAGGGGGGTGGTCTTGATGTCGCAGACGCCCTTAAAAGACTTGGTTTTGGTCCGGAGGCCCAAGCAACATTGGATTATTTCGAAGTCGTAGAAGAAACCTCGGCCGACAAGGCACGCCACGATATGCTAAGGCGTGCTTATTTATGAGGGTCAATGAATACGGTAAATCCTTTCATTTCTGGAAAAATTTGGGAAGTGAGGGAAATTGCCCCCCGGCCATAGGTTGTATCTGATCTATAGAAGATTGCTTGGCTAATAAATTACTAGATCTTGGAAACGCGGCCCTGAATTGCGTTGGCATGAGCCTCATGGCTCACAGGACCGTCTTTAAGGGCTCCAAGCCGCGTTCGCACCCGCGCCTGGAGTTGCGCCAAGTCCTCTCGCGCCATCGCGGTTATCGTAGGCCGCAACAGGCCGGTACCAGTGCTGGCCGACCAGAAATCCTCGAAATCGCTAAAGTTGCGTTTTACACTTATTTGACGTGTCTGTATTGCTTCTAGCCCGGTGTCTTCCCACAATGTCACCAGCGCCGCCATGACGGTGGTATCGGCACGCGGCGGTTCCGGCGCCGCCATTCCGATGGCGCGCATCTCGGTCTGGATAGGTTCATAGGGAAACCCTCCACCCGGAAGGTCCCAAATGTAGGTCGAAACCGTTCCGCCCGACCGCACCACACGCACCATCTCCGATACACCCTTGCTCGGATCAGGCATCAAGTTAAGTGCTAGCGCCATCACCGCGGCATCAAATCGCCCGTCCTCAAAAGGTAACGCCATAGCGTCACCTTCGATGAATGTCGCGCCGCTCGAACCCGACCGCTGGCGCGCATAGACTAATTGCGCCTCCGCGGGGTCCAGTGCCTGGATCTCCGACGGTGCACAACGCTGCATTATTAGTTCGGTAAATGCGCCAGTGCCGCAGGCGATATCAATCCAGCGTAGTCCGGGTACCGGCGCCAGCCATTCGAGGAAATCCTGTCCTGTCAGTAGGCTCCAGATACCCATACCTCTCTCATAGGCCTGACCATCCTCGTACTTGATTGTAGCCTGGGTCATCGCTTGCTCTTATTTAGCCAACGCATGTCAATATCCGTAACGACATTTCACAGATGAAACCAACCAGAATAGCTTAGTGTACTTGGATGTCATTCAACAGAAAAGACAACCGCTAAATGTCGAAATTGGGATAGATGTTAACCATTATGGACGCCAAGCCAAAATTCCAGCCTGCTGCGGATATCGGAAACAGCTAGTTTTTAGCAATATTCTGGGGAAAAGTGGGGCGAGTGAGGGGAATTGAACCCCCGACCTCCAGATCCACAATCTGGCGCTCTAACCGACTGAGCTACACCCGCCACAGGGTTGGATCATAGGGTCGGATAGGTGAGATAAACCTACCGCGCGCCGCCGTCAAGAAGCACAATTAGATGGTGAAGAAATTTCTCAATCGGTCTAGGGCGCCCTCGAGGACCTCATATTTCTTACAGAAGCAGAATCGCACCAGATGGTCTACGTCGGGGGTCGAGTAGAGGGCTGAAACGGGAAGGACGGTAACGCCGGCCTCCACTGTAACATGCCGACAAAAATCTACGTCTGTGCCGTCGAAATCGAGGGGACGATAGTCAGCGTTCAAAAAATAGGTGGCGGCGGTGGGCATGACGTCAAAGCCGATTTCTGTCAAGGCGATCTCCAACATATCTCGCTTAGCCTGTAGCTCGACGGCCAAATTCGTATACCAATGCTCCTCGTTGTCCAGTCCGTGGGCAACGGCGCGCTGCAAATTCGACGGTGTGGTGAAAACCAGGAACTGATGCGCCTTGGCAATTAGGCTCATGAGCTTTGGTGCCGTCGTCAAGTAGCCTACCTTCCATGAAGTCATGGAAAATGTTTTGCCGGCGGAGCCGATACGAATAGCGCGTTCTGCCATACCCGGCAACGTAATCAAGGGTACGTGCTTAACACCGTCGAAAATTAGGTGTTCGTAAACTTCGTCGCAAATTGCGTATGTATCGTAGCGTTGCGTAAGGCCCGCGATGAAGGTCAGCTCGTCCTTGCTGAACACCTTACCCGTTGGGTTCATGGGCGAATTAAGCAGGATCAGCTTGGTCTTGTCAGTAAACGCGGCCTCTAGTTCCTTTTGGGGTAAGTCCCATGTAGGTGGATTCAGGCGCACGAATTTCACTTTAGCCCCGGCACGGCGCAACATGGGGACATATGAATCGTATAGTGGCTCGAATACCACCGCCTCATCGCCGGGTTCAATCAGGGCAAGGATGGAGGCCGCTAGAGACTCCGTCGCTCCGGAGCTGACCATGACCTGCGTCTGCCAGTTCACGTCCAGGCCATAAAATCGTTTATTGTGCGCCGCCACGGCCTGGCGTAATTCGGGGATCCCTAACATGGGTGGGTATTGGTTGGGACCCTCTTGGGTGGCCTGGTCGACCATGGCCTTGAT
The DNA here is from genome assembly GCA_964507245.1 of uncultured Rhodospirillaceae bacterium. Taxonomy (GTDB): domain Bacteria; phylum Pseudomonadota; class Alphaproteobacteria. Next base: position 17,404 of record CAZDQC010000050.1, on the reverse strand, counting down.
GCTTTTGGGGCCATCCTCGTCGGGGAAGCCCTGGCCCAGATTGATGGTCTGATGTTCGATCGCCAAGCGGGTCATAACCTCGAATACTGTGGTGCCAAAACTGGCAAGAACACTATTGACTGGTTTCATCTCGCCGTCCTTTTGAACAAACAGAAGATCTTTGGGAATATATAGACGCAACTGGTGGCGTCCAACGTCCCTTCATGCCATAACCCGGCCCATGAAACTCGCTGATCGAATGAACCACTTGGGCACGGAAACTGCATTTGAGGTTTTGGCCCGAGCCAACGCACTGGCCGCCCAGGGCCGCGAAATCATCAACCTTGGCATCGGCCAACCCGACTTCCAAACGCCGTATAATATTGTGGAGGCCGGGCGCAAGGCACTGGCGGATGGTCACCATGGCTATACCCCGGCTAATGGCATTCCGGAACTGCGTGAGGCGGTGGCGGAAGATATCAAAAAATACAGGGATGTGGAGATCAATCCAGATCACGTAGTGGTGCAACCGGGCGGCAAACCGACTATGTTTTACGCTTGCCTGATGTTTGGTGAGGCCGGGGCAGAGATCATGTATCCGAACCCAGGTTTTCCCATATACGAGTCCGCGATCCGCTTTTCCGGCGCCACGCCGGTACCCATTGCTCTGCACGAGGGTACCGGCTTTAGTTTTTCTGCCGATGAGGTGTTGGAAAAGGTTAACGACCATACTCGATTAATAATAATTAACTCGCCGGCCAATCCCACGGGTGGTGTGGTGCAAAAATTAGAATTGGATAAGCTAGTGGCTGGGTTGCAACGGCATCCGGAGGTCGTCCTCATGTCCGACGAAATCTATAGCCGCATGGTCTATGACAATCAGCCCCACGTCAGCCTGCTCGGCTATCCAGAAATCCGAGACCGCTTAATCTTACTGGATGGCTGGTCGAAAACCTATGCTATGACTGGCTGGCGCTTAGGTTATGCTATTTGGCCTGAGGTCTGCGCTGAAAAAGCTGCCCGCTTATGCGTCAACGACCATTCATGCGTCAACGCAGCCACCCAATGGGCTGGCGTTGAGGCTCTGCGCGGTCCCCAGGATGCGGCAGACAAAATGGTCAAGGCATTCAATGAGAGGCGCGAGGTTATCGTGGACGAGTTAAATAATATCCCTGGATTCCGCTGTGTACGTCCAGGCGGCGCCTTCTATGCCTTTCCTAATATTGAGGGTACGGGGATGACTTCCAACATATTGCAAGAGAAGCTGTTAAACGAGGCTGGCGTCGCGGCGATTTCAGGCACCTCATTCGGCGCCTATGGCGAAGGTTATTTGCGCTTCTCCTATGCCAATTCCACCGTGAATATCCGTGAAGCAATGGCGCGCATCCGAGACCTGTTGGCTGCTTAAGGGTTAAAGAGCGCACAAATGATGAGCAGAATGACAAAAGTTTAGGCATAAAATCCGATGGGCAATCCAGATAATCTAAATAACAATTTGTTTTCAATAACTTAAAAAAATTCGAAGTTGGCACGATTTATGCTATTCATCCCCTATAGTGGAGGGCACGTGCAGCTAGTGGCCACGTAAAAGAGATAGAACACCATGAAGAAAATTGAAGCGATAATTAAGCCTTTCAAATTAGATGAGGTTAAAGAGGCCCTGCACGAAATAGGCCTGCAAGGTATCACGGTGATTGAGGCCAAGGGTTTTGGCCGGCAAAAAGGTCACACGGAACTGTATCGCGGCGCCGAGTATGTAGTGGATTTTCTACCCAAAGTGAAACTGGAAATTGTGCTGGCGGATAGTTTGTTAGAGCGCGCCGTAGAGGCTATTCAATCCGCTGCTCATACCGGCCGCATTGGCGACGGCAAAATCTTCATCTCTACGGTGGAACAGGCCATCCGAATCCGCACCGGCGAAACCGGTGACGACGCCATGTAAGTTAGACTAGCAATGCCCGATCTAATGAATTAACCGAGGACACAGGAAGGAACCAGAAGTTATGTCCAACGCTGAAAACGTCCTGAAAAAAATCAAGGACGACGAAATTCCCTTTGTCGACTTCCGCTTCACCGATCCACGCGGAAAGTGGCAACATCTAACGATGGATGCCAAAATGGTGGACGCAGACCTTTTTGCCGAAGGCGTCATGTTTGACGGTTCCTCTATCGCTGGTTGGAAGGCGATCAACGAATCCGACATGGCTCTAATGCCTGATGCGGACTCGGCCGTTATGGACCCTTTCATGGCGCAGCCTACCCTGGCAATTTTCTGCGACGTAGCCGAGCCTTCGACACACGAGGCCTATAGCCGTGATCCACGCTCTACTGCTGGTCGGGCGGAAGCCTACTTACAAAGCACAGGTATCGGCGATACAGCGTATTTTGGTCCGGAAGCGGAGTTCTTCGTATTTGATGACGTGCGTTTTTCAGTTAGCCAAAACGAAACCTTCTATTCTCTGGATGAGGCGGAAGGCCCCTACAACTCTGGCCGGGATTTCGACGGTGGCAACATTGGTCACCGTCCGGCGCCCAAGGGCGGCTATTTCCCGGTGCCACCGGTTGATGCCGCCTCTGACCTACGTAGTGAAATGCTGACCGTGATGCGAGAAATGGGCGTAGAGACGGAAAAACACCATCACGAGGTAGCTCCCAGCCAACATGAACTAGGTATGAAGTTTGCACCGCTGACTCGGTGCGCCGATAACATGCAGATATACAAATACGTGGTGCACAACGTAGCACATTCTTACGGCAAAACAGCGACCTTCATGCCTAAACCGGTGATGGAAGACAACGGCTCTGGCATGCACGTGCACCAATCCATTTGGAAGGATGGCAAGCCGCTGTTCGCCGGCTCCGGCTATGCGGACCTATCGGAAGATTGCCTATACTATATCGGTGGAGTCATGAAGCATGCCCGCGCCATCAACGCCTTCACCAATCCGCTAACCAATAGCTATAAACGGTTGATCCCTGGTTTCGAGGCACCAGTACTGTTGGCTTATTCCGCACGCAACCGTTCCGCGGCTTGCCGTATCCCGTTCTCTCCCAGCCCCAATGGCAAGCGCGTCGAAGTCCGCTTCCCCGATCCTGGGTCTAACCCATATCTGGCCTTCACCGCTATGCTGATGGCCGGCTTGGACGGCATCGAGAACAAGATCCACCCCGGCGATCCCATTGATAAGGATTTATATGATCTACCTCCCGAGGAACTGGCTGATGTGCCCACCGTTTGCGGCTCATTGCGCGAAGCCTTGCAAAGCCTGGATGCGGACCGCGACTTCTTAAAGAAGGGTGGCGTCCTCACCGATGACCAAATCGAAGGATACATGGAGCTAAAGTGGGAAGAAGTCTATCGCTTTGAACACACGCCCCATCCAGTCGAGTTTGACATGTACTACAGCGTCTAACCCGACGTTAAATAGGAACGCAATTAGGGCCGCTCTTCGGGGTGGCCCTTTGCGTTTGGAACACGTGTTGCATCTGCTAATCTATGGGGAAACAAGTCAGGGAGGTGGAGATATGGAAACTTCAGACAAAACGGCACGGCAGCTATATGAGGAGATTAAGGCAAATCCGACTCGACCGCGGTTTGGCTTCGGTCGCAAGGCGGCGGTGGTCAATATCGACCTGCAGAAGGCTTATACTAATGTGGGCGAATTTGCCACGGCGTACGAGACCGATCCGAAACAGATGGATTATGTGAACCAGATTGCCGACCTGGCTCGCTCTAAGAAGCTGCCGGTGGTTTGGACCTATGTGGCCTATATGGGCTCAGGCGAAGATTGCGGCATCTGGGGCACGCGCACAGATACTCCCGATAGTTTGCAGAATATCAAGGTCGGTTCCCGGCGATCCGAATTCGACGACCGCCTGCATGTAGATCACTCCAATGACATCATCATCAACAAGCGAATGGCCTCGGCCTTTCACGAGACCAACTTACCGTCGGTGCTCAATTTTCATGGTGTGGACACCATCGTCCTGACGGGAGGCAGCACGTCTGGTTGTGTGCGGGCCACGGTGGTGGACAGTCTTTCGCACAGTTTCAGAACGGTGGTGGCGGAGGAATGCGTGGCGGATAAGCATGAAAGTCCCCACTTCGCCAACCTGTACGATATCGCTATCAAATACGCCGATGTTGTGCCGGCGCAAGACGTCATTGATTATCTGGAAGGCTATCATCCTCTGAACGATTAAGGAGGCGACCGCCATGATGCGGGAACCCGGTCTATACGACTATTCACCTTTAGTGGATCGACCCAAGATTACTTGGCCCAATGACGCCAGGGTCGCCTTCTGGGTTGCACCTAATATAGAATATTATGAATACGACCCGCCCAACAATCCGGGTCGCAAGCCCTGGCCCAAGCCCCACCCGGATGTGATCCCCTATTCACACCGTGATTACGGTAACCGCGCAGGTTTTTTCCGCATGATGGAGGCCATGACTAAATACGGTGTGCGGGGCAGTGTGTCCTTGAACGTGGCGGTCTGTCAGCATCACCCCGAGATAATCGAGGCTTGTCGTGATCTGGATTGGGAGTTCTTCTCCCATGGGATATATAACACCCGCTACACATACAACATGACCGAGGCGCAGGAGCGGACGATGATCGAGGATGTTATCGGAACAATCCGGGCCTCCACCGGGCAGACAACGGACGGATGGCTGGCCCCAGCACTGTCATATACTACAAACACATTCGAGCTATTGGCGGATTATGGCGTCAAATATACCTGCGATCTGTTCCACGACGATCAACCCCAACCTGTGAACGTAAAGAGTGGCAAGTTAATATCTGTGCCCTACTCTCTTGAGATGAACGACACAGTGGTTCTATCCATGATGGGAAAAAGCATGCGTCACTACGCCGATATCATGAAAAAGAATTTTGACCAGCTTTATGAAGAGGGAGCCGAGAACGCCTTGGTCATGTGCATTCCCCTTCATCCCTTCTTAATTGGCCAGCCCCATAGGATCGGGCCCTTCGCGGAAGTGCTGGACTACATCACCTCCCACGACAAGGTGTGGGTGACAACCGGGCGGGAAATCGCCGAACATTACTACGAACATCACTACGACAATGTCGTTGCGGCTCTGTCTGCAAAGCGGAGAGCCTGAAATGAGCCTAACTGATGATTATGTAGCGAACTATCCCAGGCGCCAACATGGTATGGATCATGACCGCTACGCATGGTCGCAATTGCACGAACGCCCGAACGTCGCCTGGCCCAACGGTGACAGGGTGGCGCTATGGATCGTGACGCAACTTCAATGGTTTCCGCTAGACATGAAGCCCGCTGTCCCGGTGCCGTCGGGCATGGCGCGGCCCTACCCGGACTATTGGGACTACACCTTACGCGATTACGGCAACCGTATTGGCGTTTTCCGTATCTTTAAGGTACTGGACAAACTTGGCCTAAAATCCTCGGTCGCCATAAATTCCGCTTTGGCGGATATGTATCCCTATCTCGTGGAACAGGTAAACCAACGAAGCTGGGAGCTTATCGCCAACGGACTGGACATGGGTCATCCTCACTATGGTGGTATGGACGAGGGGGAAGAAGCCACTTTGATCAAGGTCGTTCTCGACAGCCTTCGCGAGTTATCCGGACAGCCTATCCGCGGCTGGCTCTCCCCTATCCGTTCGGAATCCATGAACACCCCGGACTTGGCGGCGGCGGAAGGCATCGACTACATTTGCGATTGGGCCAATGACGACATGCCCTTTGCCTTCAAAACCAAGTCAGGCATTATTCACAATATGCCTCACACGATGGAACTGGATGACCAGCAAATATTGGTCACCTTGCGCCATACGGAACAGGAATATGTGGACCAGATAAAAGACCAGTTCGATTGCCTATATGCGGAGTCAAAACAGCGCGGTGGCCGCATTATGGCCATTAATCTAAATCCTTGGGTCACCGGCCAGGCCTACCGCGTCAAGGCCTTGGAGGAGGCACTGAGCTACATCGCCTCCCATGACGGCGTCTGGTCCGCGACGGGAAGTGAGATATTGGATGCGTTTAAGGGACAGCACTGAGGATGTTGGCATTCCCGAGCAGCTACCTTACTGCTTATGCCCCGTTCAACCGTTCCACTTGCTGGCAGGCTAGCCAACCTGGATATGCCGGCAGGCATGCGATGTACTATGTAAGGCACTATTATCAGTGGCGACAAATCGATTTAGAATTTAGTAGGAGTTAAAAAATTGCAGGAAACCACCGAACATACTGAGTTGCGTCGCACGGTTGCTAACATCGTTGAGAACGAAATCAATCCGTTCGTGGATGATTGGGAAGAAGCAGAAATGATGCCTCTTCACGACATCTGCAAAAAGATGGGACAGGCGGGTGTTTTAGGCATTTCTAAACCGGCCGAATTCGGTGGTATGGAACTGGATTATTCCTTCGAAGTCGTATTCGCTGAGGAAATGGGGCATGCCAAGGCCCAAGGCGTTTCCACTGCCATTGGCGTGCAATCGAATATGGCGACGCCGGCATTGGCTGTTCATGGTAGCGACGAATTGCGCAGGGACTTCCTGGCCCCTGCCATTGCTGGCGACATGGTGAGCTGCATAGGTGTTACAGAACAGGGATCAGGCTCGGACGTCTCGTCGGTAAAATCTTTCGCTCGCAAGGACGGAGATGACTACATAATCAATGGCGATAAGTTGTACATCTCCAACTCCATGCAGGCAGATTGGATGTGCATGCTATGCAATACGGACGAGGACAACGGCCCCCACGGCAACAAAACCTTGATCGTGGTGGAATTGGACGCACCCGGCATATCAAAACAGAAACTGAAGAAACTTGGCCTACATTGTTCCGATACGGGCCATATTCATTTTGATGATGTTCGCGTGCCTCAGCGCAACCGTATCGGCGAGGAAGGCCGCGGCTTTACATATCAGATGGAGCAATTTCAGGAAGAGCGCCTTTACGCGGTAGCCCGTACGGTGACGTTTCTTGAGGATGCCTTAGAGGAAACCATCGACTACACCCGCCAGCGCACAGCATTTGGTCGGCCGATCCTGGAAAATCAAGTTATGCATTACAAAATGGCCGAGATGCAGAGCCAATTGGAAGCCATCCGTGCCCTGCTGTATCGTGCAACGGAGCAATATGTAGACGGCGGCAACGTGACCAAGCTGGCGTCTATGTGCAAATTCCTCGTTGGCGTCGCAGCCTCGGAAATGCCGGCCCAGATGCTGCAATTCTGGGGCGGGCAGGGATATATGGCTGAGAACCGAATTTCCCGCGTTTTTCGAGATATGAAATTGGTCAGCATTGGTGGCGGCGCCAACGAGGTGATGTTGCAAATCGTTGCCAAGGAAATGGGTATTCTACCCCGGCGTAATCGATGAAGGCATATTATCGAGGTATGCCGTCGCATTGGAATAACTCGATTAAGAGACCAGCCCCTAAGATATTCTCACGAAGTTGAAAATTCATGCCTTTTGTCGTTGCAATAGTCTCCTAATTTCCTGGTAGCGACGACGTTATGAATGGGTTGAGGTGTAATTATTATGACCTTCGAAAATATTCGATACGATATAGTAGACCATATCGCGGTCATTGGGCTGAACCGGCGGCCAGTCAATGCCCTGAACATAGAATTTATTAATGAGATTATTGCTGCGCTGCGCCAGGCTGGCGAGGATGATAAAGTCCGCGTCGTCATTATCAAATCAGAACTTGACGACATATTTTGCGCCGGCCTGGAGATGTCAGCAGTCAAGGGCGTGGACGGCCAAGGCATGCGCGGCTTTTTGGAAAGGCTGTATTTCGAGCTGAACGATGTGCAATATCGTTTAGGTAAGCCGTCCATCGCCGTCGTCGAGGGCGCTGCACGGGCCGGAGGCATGACTGTGGCAGTGTCATGCAACATGGTCATTGCCGGGGAAAGCGCCAGTTTCGGCTATCCGGAAATTAATGTTGGCCTAATCCCCGCCTTGCATTTTGTCCATTTGCCACGTGTAGCGGGTCGGCATCGTGCCTTTGAATATCTGTTCATAGGCGATGAATTCGGTGCGGTCGTGGCGGCTGATTTGGGCATCGTCAATCATGTATTGCCGGACGGCCAGGTAATGGACAAGGCCATTGAACTGGCACACAAGCTGGCGGATAAATCTCCGGTGGTTATGAAACTGGGCCGTGATGCCTATATGCGCGCCATCGATGAGGACTACCGCCGCACCGTGGAGAACGTAGCCGAAACCATGTGCAATGTGGTCGCCACTGAAGATTCTGCGGAAGGACTGGCCGCGTTCGTGGAAAAACGTCCACCTAGATGGCAGGATCCTGATTGATGACGGAACCCGATCGCGTTGGGAATGATTTGACACCCGAGGCGATGATTGAGCGGGCGCGGGCGATGATCCCCGTTCTGCGGCAGCGCGCCAATGATTGTGAGGCATTGCGCAGGGTGCCGGATGAAACGGTCCGAGATTTTCTGGAGGCAGGATTTTTTCGGATAATTCAGCCTAAACGCTTTGGAGGTTATGAATTCGATCTACCGACTTTGGTCCGTTGTATGATTGAGATTTCCCGAGGTTGTGGTAGCAGTGGCTGGGTCCTGAGCCTGACGTCGGCGCATACTTGGTGGGCGGCGCAATATGAACCGGAAGCACAGGAAGAATTATTTGCTGATGGTGGTGACTTGCGTTTTCCCTTGATTTTCGCGCCAACCGGCACAGCTACGCTCGTGGATGGCGGTTACGACTTGAACGGTGTCTGGAATTACGCCTCCGGCTGTGATCTGAGCAATTGGCTTGCTGTCAACGCTATCGTGCCGGACCCAGACGGCGGTAAGGAGCCTTTGGATCTGGTGGTTTGTATCTTGCGCCAAGACGACTTTGAAATCGTTGATAATTGGCATGTAATGGGTTTGCGGGGCACTGGTAGCAAACAGGCCGTTATCAAATCTCTGCGTATTCCGAAACGGCGGGCCCTGTCGCTAAATGTCCTGGACAAGGGGCCGGCGCCCGGCCTGGTGTTGCATGACAATCCGTTTTACGGCGGTCCAGCCTCACCGATCTTTTTTGCTGAGATTGCTGCTGTGGCAGTTGGCATTGCCAAAGGCGCCATCGATGTCTTCGAGGAACGCGCGCGGACAAAGTCGAGCGCCTTCAGGCCTGGCGAGAAACTTTTCGAGAACGCGGCAATACGGCGGAGACTGGCGCAGTCTACGGCTGAACTGGACGCGGCAGAGGCCATGTTGTTGGGCGAGGCAAACGCCTACATGTTGCTTGTTGGGCAGCGCGTTCCCAACGGTCAAACCGTGACCATCGAAGAACGCGCCCGTATGCAATTACAGTTACAGCACGCTGTGGAGATGTCGGCTAACGTCGTTGATACTCTTTTCGTGGCGGGTGGCAGCAGTGCTCTGAATGAAGGTGAACCTATGCAGCGCTGTTTCCGTGATATCAGTGCACTGCGCACCCATTATCTGATGGACGGAGACCGATTGCGAGAAAACTGGGGACGGATGGCATTCGGTCTTGATCCGCTACATCGCACGCCCGGTTTATAATTCGGGGCAAATCGAAGGTATCCAATAGACAGTGGCTTTCTCAACTGGGTAGTTGTTCTTGTTTCATGACCTTGAGTGCGCCGCTTCGCAGACACAACCAAAACCGGCTCGGGTGTACCTAACTCAATTATGCAAATGATTGGACAACTTGGCTGCATATGATCAATGAAGGATCTTCCCTTCACAGCCCTTGCGGCAAAAGTAACGGCGCCTATATTGCCTGCTATGTTGATGGATGCTGAACTGCAGGAATTTTTTTTGAACGGTGTCTGCCTGGATGGAGTGAAGCCGGGTGGCCGCGTAGTCGTCGCCATGTCGGGCGGCGTGGACTCCTCCGTGTGCGCCGCCCTTTGCCAGCGTGCTGGTTATGACGTGGTAGGAATTACATTGCAACTATACGATTACGGTCAAGCCATTCAGCGCACCGGAGCTTGTTGCGCGGGCGCTGATATTTATGACGCCAAGCAGGTCGCCTCGAATCTTGGAATAGCGCACTATGTTCTGGACTACGAGGACCGATTTCGCACCACCGTGATTGATCAATTTATCGATGATTATCTGGCGGGTTCGACGCCCATCCCGTGCATTCGCTGTAATCAGACAGTGAAGTTTGAAGATCTCCTGTCGACGGCACGCGATCTTGACGCAGAGGCGTTAGTAACCGGCCATTATGTTCGCCGCGTGTCTAGGCGGATGGGCGCAGAATTGCACAGGGCGGTCGACCCACAGCGGGACCAGAGTTACTTTCTGTTCGCGACGAGCCTGTCACAGTTGGAATTCCTGCGGTTTCCTTTGGGACATCTGGAAGACAAGTCCGAGACGCGGGCCCTTGCGGGTGTTTTTGGTCTGCCAGTGGCGGCCAAACCGGACAGTCAGGATATTTGTTTTGTACCCGACGGAAACTATGGCCAGTTGATTGATCGATTGCGTCCCGGAGCGGCGGAACCTGGCGACATTATCGATCAAGACGGCCAGGTGCTGGGTCGTCATCACGGCATTATTCATTTTACGGTGGGTCAACGGCGTGGTCTTGGTTTGTCTGGGCCCGAGCCATTATATGTTTTGAAGCTGGACGCAGGCCTGGGACAAGTTGTGGTAGGCCCCAAGGCGGCCTTGCGTCGACGCCACATCCCAATTCGTGATGCCAATTGGCTTGACTACCTGCCGCCTATTGATGGCCGGCAAGTGCAGGCACAAATCCGTTCGACCCATTCTCCGGTCTCAGCCCAACTCGGGGTTGGCGAAGGCGGCGTGAAGGCTGTTGAGCTGTTGTCCGCTCAGGAAGCCGTGGCACCCGGCCAGGCTTGTGTCATTTATGATGGCGAACGAGTTCTGGGTGGAGGCTGGATCTCGCGAGCAATAGATTAGCGCAATTCTTTCATCAACGGCAGTACTTCCTCTGCAAACCGAATGAATTGGATGTTCCGGTCCTCGTAGGGACCAACAAAATCCATGATTATGTGGCGTACGCCTGCTTCGTGGAACTCTTGCAAGCGTTCCGCAACGTCCTGGGGGCGACCTAAGGCGCAGTACTTTTTTGCTGGCTCGCGGAAATCCATGGCGTAGCGCACGCTCAAGGTTTCCGCCGCCTTGTCTAAAGCGCCTTCATAGGTATCGTCGACGGTGGCGAAGAGCAAATGACCGGTGCTAAACGGCCGGCTGGCTTCATCCGACGCGACGTCATGGATGCGATCTAGAGACTCCTTGTACATTTGTGGTGTTACCACATAGCTCAGCCAGCCGTCGGCTATTTTTCCGGCTCGATTCAAGGCCGATTTTGACCGTCCGCCGCACCATATCGGTGGGCCACCGGCTTGACGAGCGGAAGGCGACATCGTTAGTTCGGGGAAGGAAAAATATTTACCTTCGTGCGAGACTGCCTTGCCGGTCCACAATTTGCGCAGCACTTCGATGCCTTCTGTCAGTCGGGCGCCGCGTTCCGATCGGTCGATTCCTGCGACCTGAAAGTCAGTTTTGAACTCACCACCGACGCCCACTCCCAGAATAAACCTGCCGCCGGAAAGATGATCCAGCGTCACCGCTTGCTTAGCCACAGGACCAGGATGGCGCAGAGGCAGCAGGTATACCCCGATGCCTAATTCTAGTCGCGGACTATACGTCGCTGCCTGCGCCAGTTGAATGAACGGGTCCAGGATCGGAATTGCGAAAGACAGATGATCGCCGACCCAAAGGGAATCGTACCCCAGACCGTCGATCAACTCGACCATCGTCCGCCCCTCCTCGGCGTCCGGCAGCCATGAACCCTTTGCCGGTTCGGTCCGGCGATGAATGGTCTGAACCCCAAATTTGAGCCGATTATCAAGTTGCAATGTCATGACCGTTGTCTTTCTATGATTTATTGTCGGCTAGCGGTTCAGGGGACAAAAATCGACGGGGTTCATCAACACGTTTTCCTGTTTTTCCAGTGCACCCAGTTCGGCGGAGGCCTTGGTATAGGCTAACCATTCCGGGTCGGCCCATAACGCGGCCCGCTTTGCCTCGCGATCACCGGCGTTCTCATAAATCCATATATGCAAGTATTGGTTTGGATTTCCGGTTTCTGTTTTCAGGTAGGCCAACGGTTGCCCTAGGTTGCGGGTCTGTGGGCCAAATCCTTTATCCGCGTACAGTTCAAGGTGTTTGGCAATGGTACCCGGGCGGCAGGTGTAGGTGCGAACGTCCAAGAGCATGGATGACTCCTTCTATATTCAAATTTTATTACCTAAACATTCTACGCCAATCCTGCGGTTGTTTCCCACGACTGATAATGAATTGTGTTCATATTAATAGTATGCTAACAATTTGGGAGCATACTGTATCATTTGTTATGGAAAATGATGCCAAGCCAATAAGAATTTCCCGGGAAACTACGACTAATTGATGCCAAGCACTTAAATGAACGACAGTGAATATTTTGATCCTCGTGATCAGTTTGGTTTTCGCCTAGGGCGGCTTGCACGTTCCTGGCGTTCCCGGCTCGATGAAAAGATGCGGCCCCATGGTCTTACCCAGGCTCGCTGGGTAGTGATGATCCATCTGCGGCGGGGCGGGAATGGTTTCAAGCAAAAGGCCCTGGCTAAATTTGTCGGGATCGAAGGGCCAACCCTGGTGCATATCTTGGACAATCTTGAAAAACAAAGCCTTATTGAGCGACGCCAGGACAAGGTGGATCGTCGGGGCAAGACCGTGCATCTGACGGATGAGGGCTGGCGGATGATAGAAGTACTGGACGAGGTCGTGGCGGAAGTGCGGAGCGAAAATCTAGCGGGTATTTCAGATGCTGATTTGGCGCATTGTCTGACAGTTTTCGAGAAAATTGAATCTCACGTAAATGACGTACCGGCTGATCAGTCCGACGTTGTCTGATTGCAATATGAAACAATATAACGGATTTAAGCAGTGAACGATAAATCAACTACCCAGCGGTTGCAGTCGCATGACGGCAATCAGACAAATCCGGATAATGCCCCGGATGAGGCTACGGAAAATACCGGCTCTGCGGGCACTGGCAAAGGCCGCAGCGAAGATAGCCTGCCGACGCGGTCCTCCAGTTTGAGGCACGGAATTGGCCGCACGCTTCTCGTCGTGGCCATCTTGGTCGGTATTGCTGGGCTGGCATATTGGATTTATGGCCGTTACACCAATGTTGTCGTTTACGACGCCCGGATCAAGGCAGACATGATCATGATTTCGTCGCGCATTGACGGCTGGGTCACCGAGGTGCCGGTTTCGGAAGGGCGTAAGGTCAATGTCAATAATCCCCTGGTCATGATCGACGGCCGCGAGTCAGCATTGCGATTGCGGGAAATCGACTCCCAGCGCAAATCCTTGCAGGCTGAGCGCGAGCAGATCGAGGCGGAAGTCCGCATGATTGACCAACAGACGCGGGGGCGCTTCGAAGCTAGCCGTGCCGCTTTGAATGCGGCACAGGCTGCCAAAGCGGGAATGGATACGGAGTTGGAGCAGGTCAGGAATGATTTTGAGCGTGCGCAATCCCTGCTAAGCAAAAAAGTGATTTCTCGACAGCGTTGGGAAGAGCTGCGTACCGCCTATCGCATGTCTCGACAGCAGGTCTTGAAAGGCGAGGCTGACGTGGCCCGCGCCAACGCCTCTGTCATGGAGGCTAAGGCCGACCGTCAGCGTATGGGCGTCCTTCGCGGTCGCATCGCGAGGTTGCGCTTCGATGATGAACGCCTGAATACTCAGCGGGAACGTCAGCAACTGGACCTCTCAGACCGCACCATTAAGGCGCCCAGCGTGGGCACCGTGGATCGCACGTTTATTGAGCCTGGTGAGTACGTGGCCCGGGGCCAACGTCTTTTGCTGATGCATAATTCGGATGTCATCTGGGTCGAGGCGAATATCAAGGAAACTGACATCCGTAATGTCAAATTGGGTGCCAAGGCTAAGATTTCCGTCGACGCCTATCCCGACTTGCAGGTCATTGGCGAAGTGGTCCGCATTGGCAATGCTGCGACAAACCAGTTCGCCCTGCTGCCCAGTCCCAACCCATCGGGCAGTTTCACAAAAATCACACAGCGTTTGCCGGTGAAAATTGCCGTGCCGCAAACGGAAGGTCTTCTACGCCCCGGCATGATGGTCGAGGTTGAGATTGCAATCGACCGCGATTAACACGATGTTCGCGCGGTTTGGGCCGCGCTATCGGTACTATGTGAGTTTTACGGCCATGCTTGGGACCATGGCCATGGCCTTGACAGCAACCATGACCAACGTGGCCATCCCTGTGATCATGGGCACCTTTGGTGTTGGCCAGGACAAGGTGCATTGGGTCTCCACCGGCTTCATTGCGGCGATGACTATTTCCATGTTGTTGAATGATTGGTGCGTCCGCTCCTTTGGTATGCGGGTCACCTACATCGGCGCCATGGGTATATTTATTTTTGGCGGCCTTATGGGCGGGCTTAGCAATAATATCGACCTGGTTATCCTGGCTCGGTGTTTGCAAGGTATTGGTGCCGGTATCGCGCAACCACTGGCCATGGTGCTGATCCTGCAGGTCTTTCCTGTGGAGCAGCGTGGCCGCGCCATGGGGTTGTTGAGTGTCGGGATCATGGCTGCTCCCGCCGTGGGTCCAACGGTTGGGGGAGTTTTGGTGGATGCCTTCAATTGGCAGTATGTTTTTTTCATGTCGGTACCGGTGCCTGCCATCGGGATATTTTTAGCCACCATATTTATGCCGGGCAAAGAACAGGCGCGGAGGTTGCCTGAATTCGACTGGACGGGCCTGGTTCTGGTGTCCTTATGTATTGTCTCCTCCTTAACAGGGTTGTCTAGTGGTCAGCGTGAAGGCTGGGGCGCGCCGATAATCTCGGTGCTTTTTTCGGTTGGCGTTGCCTCCGGGGTCTTTTTCGTCGTTTGGGAGTTGTTAACGCCGAACCCTCTTTTGCAGGTCCGGGTCTTCGCTAACCGGAAATTTTCAGCCTCGATCATCGTAGGTTTGGTCTTGAGTCTTGGTTTTTATGGATCGTCTTATGTGGTGCCACTATTCGTGCAAACGATACAAGGTTACAGCCCAACGCGGTCCGGTCTGTTGATGATCCCAGGTGGTGTTTTCATGATGCTGATGCTGCCCATTGCGGGGCGGCTGGCTGATAGGTTGCCCGGGTATCAGATGACCCTGTTCGGCCTGGGCGTTTATGGCTGTTCATCGTTGCTGATGATGCAGGCGGGTACCAACACCGCCTTTTGGGTGTTCGCGTCCTGGCTAATGTTGGGTCGGTTAGGGCAAGCGGCGATGATGCCGACGATGATGGTCACAGCTGTTTCTGCCTTGAAGCAAGAGCATTTGAGTCAGGGCGCGGGTGCGCTGAATTTTATGCGTAATCTGGGTGGTGCGATCGGCGTCAATGTAGTCGCTGTCATGCTGTTACAGCGCACGGCGTTCTTCTCCGACGCTTTTGCGGGGCTGCAAACACCGGATAACAGCGCCACCCAGCATTTCATGTCCCAATTGGGACCCATATTGAGCCAATTGGGGTGGCCATTCGAAATGACGCACTCGGGCGTCTTGTATCTGGTTGGCCGCAGTGTCTATTCGCAAGCTTCCATGATGGCCTTCCGGGACGTTTTTCTGTTCATCGCCGTGGCCTTTTTTGTGGCCATGATCCCGGCTCTACTGTTACGGGATTGGCAGGCAAAACCCAAATCCCGCTCCGAACTGGCGGCGCGGACAGGTTGATATGAACAATACTGTCATAGATGCCATGTTCGAGCGGTTCGGGCCGCGCTATCGCTATTATGTCTCATTCACAACCATGCTGGGCAGTTTTTCCATGGTCTTGACGGCAACCATGATTAACGTGGCTGTTCCGGTGATCATGGGCGCCTTTGGTGTCGGACAAGACAAGGTACATTGGCTGTCCACGGGTTTCATTGCCGCCATGACTGTCTCTATGTTGTTAAACGATTGGTTCGTGCGCGCCTTTGGTATGAAGGCGACTTATATCG
Organism: uncultured Rhodospirillaceae bacterium; assembly: GCA_964507245.1. Taxonomy (GTDB): domain Bacteria; phylum Pseudomonadota; class Alphaproteobacteria. The sequence continues at coordinate 1,410 of CAZDQC010000050.1, read as the reverse complement.
GTGCCATGTCGGTTTTTATCTTTGGCGCCATCATGGGTGGGCTTAGCCCAAGCATTGACCTGATGATCCTGTCCCGTGTTTTGCAAGGAGTGGGGGCCGGTGTGGTGCAACCTTTATCTATGGTTTTGATGTTCCAGGTCTTTCCGGTTGAACAGCGTGGTAAGGCCATGGGTTTGTTCGGCGTCGGCATCATCGTCGCTCCCGCTTTGGGGCCGGCCTTTGGCGGCATTTTATTGGATGCCTTTAATTGGCACTATGTCTTTTTTATGTCCGCGCCGGTAGCCGTGGTCGGAGTTTACCTTGCCATCATCTTTATGCCTGGTAAAGGCCACAAGGCACCGCTGCCGACCTTCGATTGGGCGGGACTGGTTCTGATTGGGCTGTTCATAGGTACGTTTTTGACTGGAATTTCTAACGGCCAGCGGGACGGCTGGGGTACACCTGTTATTTCGGTATTATTTACAGTATCGGCAATCTCCCTGTTGGCCTTCATATTTTGGGAGCTCTCGATCAAGGAGCCGATCCTGCACTTACGGGTATTCATCAACAGGAAGTTCGCCGCGTCCGTTGTCATCAGCATGGTTCTAAGTATCGGCTTGTACGGTTCGACCTATGTTATCCCGCTGTTCGTACAGACGGTTCAAGGCTACAGTCCAACTCGATCGGGCCTATTAATGATTCCGGGCGGCCTGTTGATGATGGGCATATTCCCTCTGGCCGGCCGGCTGAGTGACATGTTACCTCGGTACCAAATGGTCTTGTTCGGCCTGTTCATGTTTGGCTTTTCATCGCTGTTGATGATGCAGGCACACACCGACACGCCGTTCTGGGTGTTTGCGACCTGGATAATTGTGGGCCGGGTGGGTTTGGCCTCGATGATGCCCAGTCTGACTGTAAGTGCTGTATCCACATTGAAACCGGAGTTGTTAAGTCAGGGCTCCGGAGCCCTAAACTTTTCTAGGAATCTGGGCGGCGCAGTGGGCGTTAATTGTCTGGCATTGACCCTGGATAGACGGACGGCTTTTTTCTCGGACGCTTTCGCTGGATTGCAGACCCCGGATAATGCTGCGACCCTTCAAATCATGGACCAACTTAGCCATTTGTTGGGGCAACTAGGCTGGCCCTTCGAGATGACACCGGCTGGGGCCTTGTATTTGGTGGGGCGCAGTGTCTATTCCCAAGCCAATATGATGGCATTCGGGGATGTTTTTTTACTGTGCGCGGTGGTCTTTTTCTGCGCGATGATCCCTGCCTTGCTGCTTCGAGATAGTCGGCACAAGACCAAGGTATGGGCAAAATTGCGGCCGCGACTGGGATGACGATATGCCCGAAACAGCCGTCAAGATTCTATTTGAACGTTATGGTCCCAAATACCGGGCCTTCGTAACATTCACGGTTGTTCTTGGCATT
>CAZDQC010000049.1:0-22872 GCA_964507245.1 uncultured Rhodospirillaceae bacterium | reverse complement strand
GATCATGGTGACGGAGTGCATAATCACACTTGCCCATTTATCACCATCGTGCTGCGCGGCGGATATTGGGAGACGCTTGCCGGCGGCTGCCATTGGCGCCCACCTGGATACATCGGCTTTAGGTCAGCCAACATATTGCATCGCGTGGATCTAGAACCAGGTGTGCGCCCAATAACTTTGTTTATTTCAGGACCGTTCGGCCTGCGCAGAGGTAGTCGAACCGCTTATGGTACCGCGTTTGACAGGTGCTAAAGCGGGGTCGCAAATTCCTGGATTTCTTCGTCTTCCAAACCAACCCTTTTCGCGGCATCGCGAATATCGTTCCAGGCCTCCTGTGTCAGTGGCACGCCATTGGCCAGGCGTTCCGCCTTGACTTGGCGCTCCTTATCGCCCGGCACGACGACCGGTGCATCGGGATCGGCGGGATTAGCGCTTTTTACGTAATCAATATAGCGAGTGATATCGTCAGCAAAACCACCGCCGCGATCAAATGTCTCGACAGAGAGATAAATGGACAACATGCCATTGGCAAATTTCTCGTTCGGCAGTCCAGTAGCACGGTTGCCGGTCAGGGAACCCCCCAGTAGTTCGCAAATAAAAGCCAAACCGGAGCCCTTATGCTCGCCCATTGCCCTGATCGCGCCAGAGCCGTTGCGCTCCGTGGTCGGAGCATCGGGACCCGCCGTGCCGTACAACACTTCAGGGTCCGTAGACAGAGTGCCATTTTTGTCGATCAAAGCACCTTCTGGCAAAGGTTTTCCACCCTTGGAGGCAACCAGGACCTTACCCTCAGCAACAACGGACGTGGCGAAATCTAAAACCACGGGCGGCTCATCCCCGCGGGGAACGCCAACACAGAAGGGCGCAGTCGAAATGCGTGGCTCCGTCCCACCAAAGGGGGCGACCAGAACTGAGCCTCGCGCATTAACAAAATGGATTGAGACATAGCCTTCGGCCGCTGCCATCTCGGCCCAATCACCGATGCGGCCAAGATGACCAGAATTGTTCAAGGCGACCACGGCGGCACCATTAGTCGTCGCCTTTTCCAGGCCCAGATGAACCGCCTGTTCACCAATAGTTTGGCCGAAGCCGTACTGGCCATCCAGAATGCACAAGGCATCACTATCGAAATCGATTTTGACCCTTCGCCCGGCATGGAATATACCCCGCTTCAACCAGTCGATATAGCGAGAGGTGCGTAGGACCCCATGGCTGTCATGCCCCGTCAGATTAGCACCCAATAGGCGCATGGCGATGCGCTCAGCCTCAACGCGCATGCAACCGCCGTGCTCAAAGATCGCTGCAACCAGAGCTTCCAGTTGCCCTGCGTCAACTCTCAATACCATCAAATGTTCCTTGTAAATCTGCCTATAAATTTATTCAGCGGCCTGCAGTTCAGTGTTCATAGCGGCAACGGCTGGTTGCACTTCATTGATCATCAACTGGGTCTGGTGGATTGTATCCTTGTCGTCTGAAGCCAGGGGCCTCAGAATTAATTTAGGCAAGCCGGCAAGGGCGAAGGCACGTACTTTTGAAATTATCTCAGCCGCTCCACCCACAGCAAAACTCTCCCGCGAGTTTCGACCGCCGACCCGCTCAAACCGCTCTGCAGTTCGCACCACCACATCATCCTCCCATTTGCCAAAGCGGAAGTTAATGCCTGTGCCAAAATGATCCTCTTCAAAATCACGCCCCGCATCCCTCATACCTTGTTTTATCTTAGCCACGGTTACGCCCGCCTGGTCCGGGTTCTCAAAGGATGCCTGCCAGCCAGTGCCGTATTTGATTGTCCGTCGCACTGCCGCATCAGACGATCCGCCAATCCACAATGGTATATTCTTTTGCACCGGCAACGGCGAAATACGTACGCCATCATATTGGAAGAATTCGCCATCCATTTTCACCGTTTCGCCCCGCCACAGACGGGAGATGATCTCCAACCCCTCGTCCGTACGTTTGCCGCGCCGTTTTGTGGGCGTGCCTGTTGAACGCCAGTCGGCCGAAAATGTACTGCCAATGCCAAAGGCTGGCAGAATGCGGCCGTTACTCAAAACATCAATAGTGGCGCATTGCTTTGCCAGAACCAATGGATCGCGCAGCGCTACAGAGGCGACGTTCATGCCGAATTTTAGCTTGTTCGTAGCCCCTGCTATCGCCGCCATGGTAGTCATGCATTCCAGCATGGGTTCCTTGGAGACAAGAGTGTCCGTCTGCCAGACAGAATCCACGTCACCCTCTTCACACATCTGGATCCATTTCCAAAAACCATCGGTGCTGGAAAAGGGGTAGGTGGATAGGCCCACGCCAGCCTGAATGCTCATTGTAACGCTCCTCAGCGAAGAATTTACACCACCATACTTGGGAACGTACTTAAGATGCCATAAGCAATCTTGCCAATGAACCCCGCTCCACCGTAGGCTGACCGCCACGCAGGATGGAGGGTACATGCAGTTTATTCACAATGCCTGGTATGTCGCAGGCTGGGCTTCCGAATTCGGAGAAGAGCTTCGTCGAGTGACCGTACTGGCGACGCATTTGGTCATGTATCGTACTTCAGAAGGCAATGTCGTCGCACTGGAGGACCGTTGCCCCCACCGCCTTCTACCATTGTCCAAAGGACGGCGCATCGGCGATGCCATTCAATGCGGATATCACGGTATGACGTTTGATCAGACAGGTACCTGCATCCGAATTCCGGGTCAGGACAATATTCCCACCAAAGCCTATGCCGAGAGTCGTCTCGTGCATCAACGTCATGACATTGTTTGGGTTTGGATGGGGGACCCCATTCTAGCCAGCGTAGATGATATCTTTGATATGCCAGAATTCACCGATCCGTCTTGGAATGCCCATCAGGGAGGACAACTGCATCTAAATTCCCACTATTTAAATGTAGCGGAAAACCTGGTGGATCCTGCCCACGTTAGTTTTGTTCATTCTACTACTCTAGGTAGCGTAGCTAGCGAAGACGTTGCGGTAAAAACTGATACCTCAGGTGACCCTATCGTCGCCTGGCGTTGGATTCGGGACGCGCCGCCGGTGGGCTTTTTTCAGGAATTCGGCGAATTTTCCGGTAATGTGGACCGCTGGCACTACTATTACCTACACTTGCCCTGTACGGCCGTAATCGATTTTGGCAGCGCCGACGTTGAGGCCAATATAGCAGAAGACCAGCGGAACCAGGGGTTGCGAATTTTTTCACTCCACTTCATGACTCCCGTAGATGAACGCCATACAATCGATCGCTGGATGCATATCCGCAACACAGCCATAAATGATGAGACGGCGAGTGCGAAAATAGATGAATTGTTTAATATCGCCTTTGCCGAGGACAAGGTGATATTGGAGGCAATCCAAATTGAGGAAGACCAACCAATGAAACGCAAACCTATTCGCGTCGCCATCGATAAAGGACCGAATGTCTATAGGAAGCGCATAGAACGACTAGTCGAAAAAGAAATTCAAAATTAGACAAGAGTTGCCACCATGCGGGTTACGACAACAATTCCGCAAGACAATTTATACCAAGTCCCGAAGGTAGTTCAGGCTATTGAAGGCAAGGGTTACGATGGGGTCGTGACCCTGGAAAACCGGCACGACCCGTTCATGCCCCTTGGCGTCGCGGCTATCAATAGTGACCGCCTACAACTATCAACGGGCATTGCAATCGCCTTTGCCCGCAGCCCAATGGTTGTGGCTAATATCGGCTGGGATCTGCAAGCGGCGTCTAAGGGGCGTTTCGTTCTTGGCATCGGTAGTCAGGTCAAAGGCCATAATGAGCGGCGTTTTTCAGCACCTTGGTCGCCGCCTGCGCCACGTCTGAGAGAATATGCTCAAGCCCTACGCGCCATCTGGAATAATTGGAAAACTGGCGATCCACTGAATTTCGAAGGAGAGCATTACCGCTTCACCTTGATGACGCCGAATTTTACGCCGGAGCCTATGGACAGTCCGCCGCCACCAATCACCGTCGCCGCAGTGGGTCCGGCCATGATGAAAGTCGCCGGCCAAGAATACGACGGCGCCCGGCTACATCCCTTCTGCAGCCGCAAATATCTTGAGAATATTATTATCCCGAGACTTGAAACCGCGATGAAAGGTGTGAGTCGAAAACGGGAGAATTTTGAAATTACTGGCGGCGGCTTCATCGCCACTGGACCAAATAACGAGGCTGTCTCCAAGTCAATTGAATGGGTGCGAATGCGTATCGGCTTTTACGGCTCGACACGCGCCTATTGGCCAGTCCTGGAACAACATGACATGTTGGATCTAGGTGAAAAACTTAACCACATGTCAAAAACCAACCAATGGAGCAAAATGACAGGCGAAATCAGCGACGACTTAGTGCACCTTTTTGCCGCCGTAGGCCGCCACGATGAAATCGCCAATGCCATAGCAAATCGTTTCGGCGGGCTGTCGGATAGCATATCCGATAGCACCTCGTCCGAAATGCGCGGCAGTCTGCCTCCAGAAATCATCCAGGATATTCAGCGCATTCCATCGAAATTCCAGAATTACGCTAACTAGTCAGCTCCGGCTGCTTCTAAACCAGGACGGACCAAGGGCTTGCGATCACTATCGCGTTCGTATTTACGGGCCGGATTGTTGACCACTTCTGACAGAGGCGCAGCTTGGAATGAGGCTAGGACCTGAGGTTCCGGCGGCCTACCGTAAAGAGTAGTGCGCTGCACTGGGTTACGACCCATGTCTCGGATCAGTGCCTCCATGGCGCGGGGAGGAAGCTCCTGGCCATGTTCCGACCCTGCGGCGCGGGTGATAGTCTCGTTCATCAAAGTCCCACCCAGGTCATTTACACCGGCGTTAAGGGCAGCCTTGATGCCGTCACGACCCATTTTCACCCAAGAAGTCTGGATGTTTGAAAAATGGGGATGCAAGACCAGGCGGCTGACTGCGTGCATCAACAAGGCCTCACGGTAGGTGGGCCCCATGCGAGCAAGACCCTTGAGATAAATTGGGGCTTCCATATGTACGAAAGGCAATGGGACCAATTCGGTGAAGCCTCCCGTACGAGATTGAAGCTCCCGCAGGCGCAGAAGATGTCTGGCCCAATGAATGGGCTGATCCACATGACCAAACATAATGGTCGCCGTGGTCCGGAATCCCACGTCGTGGGCTGTTTCCATGACCTCTAACCACTGCCTAACGGTGAGTTTGTCCGGACAAAGAACTTTGCGCACCTCTTCATCGAGAATTTCTGCCGCCGTGCCCGGCAAGGAATTTAAGCCCGCATTTCGCAGTTTTTCCAAAAATGTACGCAGCGGAATGTCCAAGGTTTGAGCACCCTGATAAACTTCCAGGGGTGAGAAGGCATGAATATGTAATTCAGGTGCGGCCTCTTTTACTGCGGCAAGTATATCCAAATACGTCTGCCCGGTGTACTCAGGGTGTATACCTCCTTGCATGCAAACTTCCGTTGCGCCCCGAGCCCAGGCTTCTCCAGCCCGACGGCCGATCTCCTCGAACGAAAGGTCATACGGGCGCCCCCGCAAATTTTCACTCAGCTTGCCTTTCGAGAAGGCGCAGAATTGGCATTTGAAATAGCAGATGTTGGTATAGTTGATATTGCGCACAACGACGTAAGACACATCGTCCCCATTGACTTTGCGGCGCAATTCGTCGGCCGCTCGGCAGACCAGGTCTATTTCCGCGCCCCGAGCTTGAAATAGGCGGGTTACTTCGGCTTCGTTCAAATCACCGCCATCAGATGCCCGGATTAGTAAATGATTGAGTTCCGGCACATGAGGTGACGCAGATTTCAAGGTCACTGGCGGCGCCATATGGATTCCCGGAGACCACGTATCCGTTCGCGCTAAACCGGATGCATCGATCCGGTTCAGGACTACCGGAACGAAACCGGGATCCAACCAACGTTGTGCCTGCACCGCATAGTTTGGATAAATCGCTAGCCGTTCGACAAGATGCTTACCGCCCTTCGCCGTGTCATCAGCTAATTGCCTGAGGTGCGGCCAAGGCGCTTCTGGATTTACATGATCCGGCGTCACGGGGGAAACGCCGCCCCAATCATTGATGCCTGCGTAGATAAGGCTGGATGAATATTTTGGGCTTAGGTTCGGCGGTGCCTGAATATGCATCTCCGATCCAAATATTAGTCGCGCAGCCGCGATGCTCCAGCGTAATTCGTTGATAGGTGCGTCCGGCCAGTCGGCCATGCGGGTATCATCCTTGGCCCGGAAATTCTGAACAATGATTTCCTGAATATGGCTAAAACGTTCATGCAATTCACGCAAAGCCAGCAGGGCTTCTATCCGCTCCTCACGGGTCTCGCCAATCCCAATTAAGATACCCGTAGTAAATGGGATCGCCAGCTTACCCGCAGCCTCAATGGTGGCCAGTCGCACGGCGGGGTCCTTGTCGGGGGAACCATGATGGCAACCACCCTTCTCCAAAAGCCGGGACGAAATACTCTCCAGCATAATACCTTGGGAAACGGAGACCGCACGCAGTGACGCCAATTCTGCTTCGCTCATTACGCCCGGGTTCAGGTGTGGCAAAAGACCCGTCTCCTCAAACACCAGCAGCGCCATGGCCCGCAAATAGGAAATTGTGGAATCATGGCCTAGTTTCGCCAATTCTTCCCGTGCCACGCGGTATCTCAGCTCCGGTTTGTCGCCTAGGGTAAATAACGCTTCTTTACAGCCTGCTTCAGCCCCAGACCGGGCCAAAGCCAAAACTTCATCCGGGGTCATATAGGCTGGCTGTCCCTTGCGGGGCGGGTGAGCGAAAGTACAATAGTGACAAACATCCCGGCATAACTGGGTCAGTGGAATAAATACCTTGCGGGAATAACTAACCATCCGACCATGCGACCGGTCCCGTAATTCCGACGCCACCTTTTGCAATCCAGCCAAGTCCGTCACAGTTGCCAGGGACAGGGCTTGATCCCTTGATGGCCGCCGATCTGGCCAAGCTTTGATGTCCGCAATGGATGTCATCTATACAAAAATCCCTTAGTCATTCAAAATTCGGGCTGATATCCCCGAAGCTTGAAGGTACTGTAAACTGCCACAGTTTTTATGCCCCATACAAAACAGCCGCAGATCGTCCGGCGTGTCAATATCCAAGGCAAAGCCATCTAACTCCAACACGAAGGGTTTCACCCCCAGATCTTCCAGAATTTGGCAATGGCGGTGGAAACTATCAGGCCCAAATTCTGGCTCTATCAAATCAGGCGGCCATAGCGCCAGGCAATTAGTGCCGTCAAAATCGCGGGAAGGTACAACACAAGCTCCAGGAACATTCTCCGGCAACGCTGCTATCCGTTTAACCTCGTCTCGGCTGATAAGAGGCACATCACCCGGCACATGCATCATGGCATTCACTCCTTCGGATGCTAGCATCTCACCGGCCTGGCGAACCGCGGCACTGTATCCGCCATCACCTTTTTCTAGCATGACCCGGGCGCCTGACCAGCGTGCGGCATTCAAAGTGGCCTCATCACGACTGATCACCAATATACCTTCCAGGTCGTCCAGAGCCGCCAGGACATCGTGCAACATGTGCTTGGCCAAACTGCCCCGCTCGTGCGCCGACAACGCTTCAGCCAGACGTTGTTTCGGCGCTTCAAACCCCTTAATTGGCACCACCGCCCACATCAGCCACACAACACCCTTGCAAACGACATGACTTCGCGAGCCAGATCAATGCGGTCATCCAGACTTTGCATCACTGTCTTGGTTACAAGGGGCTGTATTCCCAAATCCCTGACAGCATCTTTCTGGATTCGATCATTTGTGTCCAAAACGAAACCGTCCAATAGATCACCGTAGTGTTCCGCGACGGCCAGCGCCGTTTTTGGCATACCCAGTTCAGCCATCATTTTAGCCGCCGGTCCCTTGATGGCCATGCCCGCGACAATCGGCGAGACGGCAATCACCGGCGCAGTGGCCGCGCGCAAGGCCTCAGAAACACCGGACAGCTTCAAGATGGGATCTATGCTGACAAAAGGGTTGGAAGGCGTAATAATCACGGCCTGCAAAGCCGAATTGGTCAAGCCTTCCATAAAATCCGTTTGCGGCCGAGCTGTCTCAAGGCCCAGAAATTCAAAACCCTCCACCTTCGGTTTACACCTGTCTCGCACGAAATAATTCTGGAAAGCCAGATCACCTTGCTCGGTATGCACGATCGTTCGTACTGTATCATCGGACATAGGCACAACGCGGGTCGTGATACCCAACTGATTTGTGATGCGGTGGGTGAAATCTGAAAGGCTGTCGCCCGACTGCAACGCCTGAGTTCGCAGAATATGTAGCGCCAGATCCCGGTCGCCGAGATTAAACCAATCCTCACCGCCAAAGCGCCTCAGAGAATCCATAAAGCGCCATCCTTCGTCGGCGCGGCCCCAGCCCTTTTCCTGATCGTTGAGGCCCGAAAGCGTGTAAGTCACGGTGTCCAGATCAGGACTGATACTCAGCCCAAGGTGTTCAAAATCATCCCCCACATTGGCAACAACCAGCAAATCATCGCCAAGTTCCAAATGCGAAAGCCCTAACGCCAGTTTGGCCCCGCCGACACCTCCAGAAAGTGCGATGACAGGGCCCCTATCCATCAACGGAACATGTCCTGCTCGCGCGGCCGGGGCAGCGAATTCGCGCCCAGTTCCGAGTCGGGAAAATCGACGCCGCGTATCAAGACCACAGGTTGACCCTGGTTCCCCTGCCCCTGCAGGATCGAAGCAGCCGATGACAATTCGTCAGCCAAACCCACTTCACTGACCAGCAACTCACGGCCAAAAAGATCCGGTTCCCCTCGCAAATCCCAAAGTGCCGGTAATCCGGCCGAGCCGATGGCTAAGCCCATGGTTCCTTGCCGCCAAGCCCTGCCCACGGAATCATTTATAATTATGGGAACGGAAACGCCTAAACGCTCTAAAAGCGTTTGCCGAAGCTTACGGCACTCATCGTCCGGATCCTCCGGCAGCAGCAACACATTTTCAGATCCGCCTGATTGTTCCACATTCGAGGCATCAATCCCGGCATTCGCCATGACGATGCCAATACGGTGGGCCACGATCAAAACACCAGGGACCTTGCCGACCACTTCTGTGGATTCATCCAACACCAGTTGAACCTGCCGCGGGTCCTTATCGACCTCCTCCGCCAAGGCCCTTGCCTCGACGGAGGGCACCACATCCCGCAAATCAACGATGCGATTGTTTGCCTTGGAGACTATCTTTTGCGCCAAAACCAGGACGTCTCCGTCCCGCAATTTCTCCCCGGCCCGGGCTACGCCATCAGCGATCAGCACCGCCAAATCATCTCCAGGTTTGACCATAGGCATGCCGGGCAGTGCCACCATCTCCATCCGGGACGTCCTCATCGGGGCTATTGATCCGCGCTTTTTGCGGAACCAGGTGTCCCGGTGATACGTATGCCGGCGCCAGGAATCTTGTAACGATTATTCATGTATATCAGGGTAGAGGTCAGAGCCTCAGCCACGACCGCATTTTCAATCCGACCACCATGCCAGGCCCGCATGGAAGCATCTTGAGCCAAGCCAACTACGCATTCGCGGGCTTCGGGATCGTTACCACATACCAGAATGTCGCAATCGATATCGTGATCCAGTTCAGTCAAGTGGTCCGCCGCGATGTTCTGAAATGCCGAAACCACCCGCACGCCATCGCCCAGGAATATTTGTGCGCTTTTTCCAGCAGAGCCATGTTCAGGCAGATGCACAGTACGGACTTTTGGCGGCATCAGGGGCACAGTCACATCGACCATGATCTTGCCCTGACAGCCTGCCTTAATGGCCTCCAACATCGGCGCCTGATTAGCAAACGGCACGGTCAGAACCACTATCTCCGCTGCCTCCGCTGCCGCATCGTTGACGAGACCGCTAACGGTAGCCTCCGGCGCAAGTGCAGCCAGGCGCTGGGCGCCTTTATCTGCACTTTCCTGGGCGCGACTGCCAATAACGATTTCGTGGCCGGACATGGCCCAGCGAAGTGCTAAACCAAACCCCAGGGCGCCCGTGCCGCCAATGACGGCGATGGAGTACTTCTTATCTGGCATGAAAAATCCTTTGACTACGTTTGTGATAGAACGTCACCGGTCAGCCAGGAAATCCCATCGAGGATTTCGTTCGGTTCCGTCCCTGAAACGAAAAAGACCATGGTTTCTATACCGAGTTCAGCAAATTGGCCAATGTCATCACAAATGGCTTCCGGAGATCCGGTCAATGAATGTCTGTGCGCGCCTTGTCTCACCTTCCCGTTGACAGGCCGAAAGGCAAGATAGGCTCGATGAATTTCTGCAGGATCCCTCCCCGCTTTATTCGCGGCCTCATCCAGTAGCGCCGCACCATGTGCATACCGGCTTGGAGTATCCAATAAATTGGTGGGATTATGATTAGAGGGAAACCAGCCATCGCCCAATTGAGCGGCGCGTCTGATTGCAGGGGCACTTTCACCACCGACCCAGATTGGCGGATGCGGTTTTTGCACCGGCTTAGGCTCAAAGACCAAGCCATCGAACCGCACATACCTCCCGGATAAAGAAGGATTTTCCTCTGTCCACAGTGCTTTGAACCCCTGAATAAATTCGTCCGTCACAATGCCGCGTTCCTGGAAAGGAGGTAGACCGAGACATTCGAACTCCTCCCGCATCCAGCCGGCACCGACGCCGATGGTCAACCGACCCCCGGAAAGTACATCCACCGTCGCAAGCATTTTGGCCGCCAGCACGACCGGACGGTGCGGAACAACCATGACGGAAGTCAAAAGACCTATATTATCCGTGGTAGCAGCAAGAAAGGACGCCACAGTTGCCATTTCCAAGCAGTCACCAACTGCCGCGCCCGGCCATTCGCCATCATTACTGTATGGATATTTTGAAGATATGGACCGGGGCACGACAACATGGTCGTTGAAGGCTAGAAAGTCCAAGCCACCTGCCTCCGCCGCTCGGGCCATAGCGCCAAGGCCAGCTCCCGTGCCTCCGGGGCCTCGTGCCATGATCATCAAACCGAATTTCATGCAGGGAACCTCAGGATCAACAAATCGTCTGGCAATTTAGGCGATTGCCCCTAGGCGCGGCAACCGAGTGACGGTAAATTAGCGTAAATCATATTTCTAGATTGGAGGAAACGTTATGAAATTGGGCCTAGTCATGGGCACCGGTACTGGTGCCGGTATTGAAATCGACATGGATCTAATACGGGAAGCGGAGGATCTAGGCTTTGACTCGGTCTGGACATCGGAAGCCTGGGGATCAGACGCAATTTCCTCCGCCTCCTGGGTGCTAGCGCAGACCACTAAAATAAATGTCGGCACCGGCATTATCCAAATGTCTGCCCGCACCCCCGCAATGGCAGCCATGACTGCCATGACGCTGCAGCAGCTATCCGGTGATCGGTTTATATTGGGTATAGGCCCTTCCGGCCCTCAAGTTATCGAAGGTTGGCATGGCGAGCCCTATGGCCGTCCACTAACGCGGACACGGGAATATATAGATATCATCCGTAAGATAGAGGCGCGTGATGGACCGCTGATCCACGATGGCCACCATTATCAAATCCCCCGCACAGGCGAAGGCACAACCAACTTGGGCAAGCCACTGAAAGGCATTCTGCACAGCATATCACCCCTAAAGATTGTCACCGGCACCATCGCTCCCGCCGGAGTACGGGTTAGCGCAGAAATCGCGGACGGCATGATACCCGTCTTTATGAACCCCAATCGGTTTGATGTGTTCGAGGACGCCCTGAATGATGGATTTGAAAGGGCAGGTGGCGGCAAGAACTTGGATAATTTTACCATCACACCGTTCTGCGCCATCAACCTAATGGATGATGAAGCCGCCGCCCGTCAGCCAGCTCGGGAAAACCTGGCACTGTACATAGGCGGAATGGGCGCTCGCGATAAGAATTTCTACAACGATTATGCCAAGCGTCTCGGTCACGAGGGCGCGGCAGTAGAGATTCAGGACCATTTCCTTTCCGGCCGGCGAGCAGAGGCCTTAGCATCAGTACCCGATGAATTGATCGATCAGGTAGCCCTGACCGGCCCTGCCGGCAAAATTACAGAACGGCTACAAGATTGGAAATCGGCCGCCAAGGAAAACAAGGTTCATTCCTTGTTAGCCCGCGTCAGCAACTCTCAGGAGTTGCAGGTGCTGGCCAAGGCCGTCCTGTAATGATGCGCCGGGTCACGTCCAACCAGGTCCCCGAGCCCTTGCCGGAAACCTGGTCAAACTGCAAAGTCCACGGAGACTTCTTCCAGATTGCCGGCATGGTGTCTGGTTATGAAAACGATGAAATTGCGGGTGGCGATGATGTATACGAGCAGGCCCGCCTGACTTTCATCAAGATCAAGAATCTGGTGGAGGAAGCCGGCGCCGTCATGGATGACATCATCAAGGTCACAATATTTGTCACAGACATCAGCCGCCGCGAAGAAGTGTGGAAAGCTCGGCGGGAATTTTTCACCGGCGATTTTCCCTGTTCCACGCTGGTCGAAGTCGCGGCCCTGGCGCGGCCCGGTCTAGCGGTAGAAATCGAGGCACACGGCTTCATTGGAGCAAGTAAGTAGGATGCGTATTAGTGGCTTATCGGCGATCATTACAGGTGGAAGTTCTGGTCTCGGGGCAGCTACCGCACGGCATTTAGCTGGAATCGGCGCGAAGGTAGCCATTCTGGACGTTAATATGGATCTGGCCCGCACCGTCGCTTCGGAAATTGGCGGCATCGCTGTGGAATGTGATGTATCCTCAGAAGAACAGGGTGAAGCGGCGGTCAAGGCCGCTCGCGAGGCTCACGGCCCAGCGCAAATCTCCGTCTGTTGCGCCGGGATCGCAGAAAGCCGCCTAATGTTGGGCAAGGACGGGCCAGCACCCCTGGCCCATCACACCCGCATCGTCGATGTGCATCTGGTTGGAACCTACAACATCTGCCGTCTAGCTGCGGCGGACATGGCGGAATGCGACCCAGATCCCGAGACCGGGGAACGAGGCGTGATGATCAACACCGCCTCCATCGCTGGATACGACGGCCCGCCCGGGGCCACAACCTACAATGCAGTAAAGGCAGCCGTCGCGGCCATGTGTCTGCCTATGGCTAGGGAGCTTTCTCGCCACGCCATACGTGTCATGGCCATCGCACCAGGCATCTTTCTCACTCCCATGGCTGAGAGCCTGCGGCCGAAATACGTCAAGGAAATGACAGACGCCGTTCCGTTTCCAAAAAGGTTCGGCGAACCTTCAGAATACGCCCGCATGGTCGAAACAATTATCACCAACCCGATGCTGAATGGGGAAACCATTCGGGTGGACGGCGCTCTGCGCATGCACTGATAATTGGATGCTGACAATCAAGACTTAACGCGATCGCGCCAGCAAGACGCCGCTAACCACAATCAAGACCATACCGATGTACAGTCCCCACCCCGGCACCTCGCCGAAGACCAGGACGCCATAGAGACCTGAAAAAACCATTGTCGCATACAGCAAGGGTGCGACGAAATTTGCGTCTGCGGTCGTCATGGCAACCAGAGTGAGGCGCTGCCCCATAATGGCGACCAGTCCGGTACCTGCCAGGCAGAGCCATTGCCATGCCTCGGGCCAGACCCAGTCTGCCAAGGCCAAGGGACTGACTAGCACAGCACCCATGATATTTCCCATGAACAACATCACTAAAGGCCGGTCACCTAAGCGTGATAGCCATTTCAACACCGCCACCTCCGCCCCCATACACAATGCTGAGGCTATGGCTATCAACGAGCCTATATTGAAAATGTCGCCTTCTGGTCCAGCAATGACGACTACCCCAGTGAAACCAACCAAGGCCGCCAGCCATCTGAGCCGGCCGGCCCGCTCACCCAAAAAAAGGATTGCCAGTATCATCGTAAAGATAGGCGCACTAAAACCAATTGCCGTGGCGTTAGCCAACGGCATCATCTGGAAGGCCAAAAACATCAATACCACGCAGGAAGTGCCAAATCCGGCGCGCAATGCATACTTCTCCAGATGGCGGGTACGAGGCACAACCCTTGCCCAATAAAGTACCGGCAGCAGAAAAAGCGTGCCTGATAGATATCTACAAAACGTCACTTGCAAAGCGCCAATCTCGGCACCGCCTGGCGTGATCAAAATATATTTCGCCAACGCATTCACGGTGGCGAACAGAAACGAGGCCACAACCATGTAGGCCGCCGCCAGCCACAGACTGGTAGGCGCTCGCCCTTGCGCAAATATCATTGAGAGGCGGCTGCCATAGCACCCAGATAGAGGCCAATACCAAAATCCATGGCCGCGATGGCTGCCGGCAATCCTGACTTTGCTGTTATTTTACGAGGTTTCATCAATTTCTCGGTGCTGTTGTAGTTGGACCGTAGCCCTTGAATTCGGGTCTGCAAGTCGAGGTATTCCGTTGTTATATCGCAAAAAAATATATCACCGGCCTGGGGAGGAAACCAAAACCACCATTTGCGGTACGTTGCCGCCGAAGAGCCGGGCTGATATCGTTCTTTAGGCGAAGCGGAGGCACAGAACAACATGTCAGACAAGTCAATACCGAAGGCAGCGGATCTTATCGATCTTGATTTTTTCGACGACGCTACCACCCAACGACTACTGGGCGTGATCACGGCTCTGGGCGGTGAGGTTTACCTCCTGAAGGCCATGGTAAACCGTCTGACTGTGGCCCTGGAACAACAGGGCATTGTGAGCGACAATGTACTGTCCCTGGCTGCCGCGTCGGATGCCCATCTGGCTTGGCAAGCAGAAGAGGAAAAAATATTTGCCGCCGAAATTCTACGACCCTGGCTAGAGCCAGACGCCGCACCCGACGTACGTGGCTTCATGGACATGGAATAGACAGATGACAACGCGCCCAGATATCGACTTCGCTGCTAAGACAAATGAAAGCTTTTCCCATAGTCTGAAGTATTTTTGGAAAGACGCGCCGTACAAGCAAGTGGTTGAGGAGGCCAAGACATGCGGTGCCAACGACGTGGAGAGCCTGGAGCGCACAATGCGGCCCTCCCGTGCCTATCAGCTTTACAGTTGGTTAGAGCGCCGAGCCCAACAAGTTAAATATCAAAGCCGCTGGGGCATGTCCCGCGCTCTGGCGCCGCAAACGGAACGGCTGAGCAGTATCCTCGAGAAGGGTGCCACACGGTATACCGAACGCCTGCACCTGGACCCGGAGATGGCTATGCCCGATTACGTCGCCAACACCGACATCCACCAAATTCCTGGTGGAATTTGGAATGGTGACGAAACGGCCTTCATCTATGAGTGGGCAACCTCCGGCGTAAGTTTCTCCATGCTCGATCCCGACACTCCCTTAAACTGGTACGCAGAATTGATGCGGGATCGCTTTGCGCCCACCGCGGTTCTGGACATTGGCTGTACCATTGGAGCTTCCACCCGCGCCCTAAAACGGACCCTGCCCGAAGCCGACGTCCACGGCTGCGACGTCTCCGCCCCTGCCGTGTCTTTGGCGCACTTACGTTCGATTGAAGCCGACCTGGACATTAATTTCTGGCAAATGAACGGCGAAAATTTAAACTTTGAAGGCAATCGGTTCAATTTGGTCACCTCCCATTGGCTATTGCATGAGGTTCCGCCCTCAGCGTTACGCCGTATCATGGCCGAGGGTCGGCGTGTGCTGGAACCAGGAGGCACCTTTGCCATGTACGATATGTATCTCACACCCGGTGGCAACATCGACGCCTGGCTACTGGATGGGTACGCCGCTCGGAACAACGAGCCCTTCATGTATCAAGCCAGAAACCTGGATTTAGAAATGGAATTAGAGGCAGCAGGATTCGTTGATGTTGAAATCGAATTATCTGGTTTGCAGACAAATTCAAGCCTTCTAAGTGGTGAACTGCCCCAAAACCGGACACATCTTATGTCAGTTATCACGGCGCAAACGCCTACATGATGTAACGTAAATTTTTGTACACACTAAACGCTTCGTAATTTATTAGGTGCTAAAGAAATCTTCTAATCATCGATGGGCGGCCACTTGTTTGATCTGATCAACAAGAATTTTTCCACCCTACTCTAGCCACTCCTATAAATTTATGCTGGTCTCGGAATTTGGCTAAACAAAGGGTCACCCTAAGGCAAAACTAAGCAGCATGTCTTTTGTCAATTTCTGCTGTCAAGAAACAGAAAAATTACAAATTCTCTATCTGGAGTAGTACTCAATCACCAGGTTCGGTTCCATGGGTACCGGATATGGGACTTCCGAGAATTTTGGCGTACGGACAAAAGTACCACGACGCTTGCCAAGGTCGACTTCCATATATTCAGGTATATCCCGCTCGGGCGAATCTAAGGCATCGAGCACCATGATGATCTCGCGGGATTTTTCCTTGATCTCGATCACGTCACCCTCACCAACCCGGTAGGAAGCGATGTTGACCCGTTTGCCGTTGACTAGAATATGGCCGTGGTTAATGAACTGCCGTGCCGCAAATACCGTGGGAACGAATTTCATGCGATAAACGACTGCGTCCAAGCGCCGTTCCAACAGGCCAATCAATACCTCCGTGGTGTCTCCTCTAAACTTAACGGCCTCGTTATACGTGCGGCGAAACTGTTTCTCGGTAATATTGCCATAGTAACCGCGCAATTTCTGTTTGGCGGCCAACTGAATACCGTAGTCAGATGGTTTGCGCCGCCGCCCCTGGGCATGCTGCCCCGGCGGATAATCCCGCTTGTTGACAGGACTTTTTGGCCGGCCCCAAAGATTTTCACCCAGGCGGCGGTTCAGCTTATATTTCGAGCGCAGTCGCTTCGTCATTCAGGTTCTTCTCTCAGCATCGAATGCTTGAATGAATTCCGCGCGGACAACCGCCCAGTCATGAACAGGTCGCGCAGGTGGCGGGAGTTATACCAATCAATTTGGCTAAGTCAAATGACATTTAAACGTCACCGTTACGTCGTATCAAAGCGGATATGACTCCGTGAAAACTGCGGACTTCTTGATCAGTCAAATTGGCGCGGCGAAAAACGTTGCGCAAATTACGCATCATGGAGGGCGCTTTTTCCGGGGGTTTCAAAAACCCAGACTGCTGCAGCTGTTCTTCCAACCGGCCTTCAAAAAATTGGAGGTCGTCCAAGGTCGCCAGTTCACTTTTTCCAGTTGTTTCCATTACCGCAGCCGAGCTGGATGTGAACCATTCATAGCAAATTAATAACACTGCCTGCGCAAGGTTCAGCGACGAAAAAGTGGGATTTGCTGGTATTTGCAGGATCACTTGGGCCACGGTGGTATCGTCATTATCCAGGCCTGCCTTTTCACCACCAAACAAGATTCCCAATTGTTGGTCTTGAGCTAACCGCTGCCGCATGTCCGTTACGGCCTCCCTCGGCGTCATACAGGGCTTCTCCATTTCCCGCGCCCTGGCTGTAGTGGCGAAGACGCAATGCAGGTCGGCTACTGCTGCAGACGTATCATCATATAGGATTGCGGCGTCCAGAATTTCATGGGCACGGCTGGACATTGCATGGGCCTTGGGGTTAGGCCAGCCGTCCCGCGGATCCACGATGCGAAGGCGATCTAGGCCAAAATTCTTCATGGCCCTCGCTGCCGCACCTATATTCTCCCCCATCTGCGGCCGCACCAATATCACTACCGGACTGGGCCCGAGGTCTAGGATCGGTCTTGAAGAATCAGTCCCAGCCACGATACCTCACGGCGCTTCCGCGCCGTCCTTGAACAGTTTGTACGTGATGCTGTCAAGCAAGGCCATAAACGAAGCGTCGACGATATTGGGTGAAACCCCCACCGTAAACCAGCGCCGTCCCAATCCGTCCGCGCTTTCGATCAGGACACGAGTAACCGCGCCTGTCCCACCGTCTAGGATACGCACCTTGAAATCCACCAGCTCTAGATCTTCGATATACCTAGCGAAGCAGCCAATATCTTTTCGCAAGGCTTTATCCAGTGCGTTGACTGGGCCATTGCCTTCGGCCACTGACATGATCCGCCGTCCGTCGACGGCCAATTTTACCGTTGCTTCGGACACAGTTATAAGGTCACCCTTGGCGTTGTGGCGCCGTTCTACCATCACCCGGAAGCCGTCAACGCCGAAGTATTCCCGGAACTCGCCCAAGGTGCGGCGTGCCATCAGTTCAAAACTGGCCGCAGCCCCTTCATATGCATAACCTTCGAACTCTTTTTGTTTCACGTCCTCCAGGAGACGGTTGATCTTAGGGTCCTTGGGATCGAAATCGATCCCCACTTCTTCCAGCCGAGCCAAAATGTTGGATCGGCCTGCCTGGTTAGAAACGAGGAGTTGACGGCTGTTACCCACTAGGGCTGGATCGATATGTTCATAGGTTTCTGGATTTTTCAAAACGGCAGAAACATGCAACCCACCCTTGTGGGCGAAGGCCGAGGAACCCACGAACGGCGCTTGACGCGCCGGTGCACGATTCAGCAATTCGTCTAATAGGCGAGAAGTTGCCGTCAGATGGCGCATCCCTTCGTCATCGACACCGGTCTCGAATTTTTCGGCGAAGCCCGGTTTCAAATTCAAGATCGGGATCAGGGCGACCAAATCAGCGTTGCCGCAACGTTCACCCAGACCATTCAAACTACCTTGGACCTGACGAACGCCAGCCTGTATCGCCGCCAGCGATCCAGCGATAGCGTTGCCGGTGTCGTTGTGGCAATGAATAGCAAGATGATCGCCTGGGATATGTTCGGTCAGCTCGCCTACAATACGGGCGATCTCGTGTGGCAATGTGCCACCGTTAGTGTCGCACAACACGACCCAGCGGGCCCCTGCGTTCAGAGCGGATTGCAAGCAATCGATGGAGTAAGACGGGTTTGCCTTGTAACCGTCAAAAAAATGCTCTGCATCGAACAGAGCCTCGTGTCCCTTGGCGATTGAATGCGCCAACGACTCTCCGATCATAGCAATATTCTCCGACCGTTCGATGCCCAGGGCGACATCCACATGAAAATCCCAGGTCTTACCTACTAGACAAACAGCATCCACCGGCGCATTGACGACCTCCGATAACCCCGGATCATTGTCGGCACTTCGGCCTGGCCGCTTGGTCATGCCGAATGCGGTGAATTTAGCGCGCTTCAGTTTCGGAGGTGTCTGAAAAAAGCCGCTGTCCGTCGGATTGGCTCCGGGCCAGCCGCCTTCCACGTAATCCACGCCTAGGCGGTCCAAGGCTTCAGCGATAACGTGCTTGTCCTCAACCGAGAAATCGACACCGGATGTCTGTGCCCCGTCCCGCAGGGTGGTATCGAATACGTAAAGACGCTCTTTTGCCAATGCCCTACTCTCCGCGCCGCCAGGTAGTGCCCTGTGCGCCGTCTTCCAATACAATGCCCTGTGCAGCCAATCCCTCGCGAATGCGATCGGAAGTCGCAAAATCCTTATCCGCACGCGCCCGACGCCGATGTTCGATCAATTCTTCGATCGTCTCCGCCGAGAGATCGTCATTGCTATCCTGCCCTTGGAACCAGACTTCTGGTGAGGCTTGTAGAATGCCCATGATCTGGCCCACAGCCTTTAACGATGACGCCGCAACCCCGTCACCTGCCATAGCCTGGTCCGCTAGTCGGTGCATCGCAGCGATTGCCCTTGGCGTGTTCATATCGTCCAACAAAGCTACCTCCACATCCTCAGGCAACTCGGGATCAGACTGAGCTTCTCCGACAGCGCGATACCAACGGTCCAGAATACGGCGAGATTCAACCACCAGCTCCTTGGTGAAATTTAAGGGTTGACGATAATGTGCCGACAGCAAGGTCAAACGCAGGGCTTCACCCGGAAATTCATCTAATAACTCATGCACGGTCAGAAAGTTGCCCAGAGATTTCGACATTTTCTCCCCACCGACAGTTACGTGACCATTATGCATCCAATAATTCGCTAGGGGAGCACCATCATGGGCGCAGGCGCTCTGAGCTAGTTCATTCTGATGGTGGGGAAAGACCAGGTCGATACCGCCGCCATGGATGTCAAACGTCTCTCCCAAAAGGGCTTCTGACATTACCGAGCATTCCAGATGCCAGCCCGGTCGTCCCCTGCCCCACGGGCTGTCCCAACCGGGCTGATCCCCAGCGGACGGCTTCCATAGAACGAAATCCGTCTGATTACGTTTATAAGGTGCAACGTCCACCCGGGCGCCGGCAATCAACTCGTTCTGACTGCGGCGAGAGAAGACGCCGTAGTCTTCCATCGAACTTGTGTCAAACAACACATGCCCATCGGCGGCGTAAGCATGACCTTTAGCAATCAAGGCCTCAGTCATGTCCACCATGCTCGGTACATAATCCGTGGCACGGGGCTCGTGATCGGGCGTTAAGGCGTTGAGGGCCGCCATGTCCTCATGAAAGACCTGGGTGGTTTTAAGGGTCACCTCCGCAATGGTCTGACCCCGTTCATGAGCCCGGTCAATAATTTTGTCGTCAATGTCGGTGATATTGCGCACGTAGATGACGGTGTCGTAGTAGCGTCGTAATAGACGCACGAAACTGTCGAACACAACCACGGGTCGAGCATTTCCAATGTGGGCTAGGTCATAAACCGTAGGGCCACAGACATAAAGACGAACCTCATCCGGCCGCATAGGCACGAAATCTTGCTTGGTCCGAGTCGCTGTATTCTGAATTTGAAAGGTCTTGGGTGCGGTCGGCATCGGGATAGCTCCCGTCATATTACAAATGCTGATGTCAGAATGCGCCAGCAAAAATGTTGGTCGCGGCGCCTCTAACTTTGCCTAGGCGCAAAAGGGAGGTGTGCAAGCAATACCTGGACAACCTCCGCCGCCACAACAGACCGATAAGGCGGTAATTCTGTAGTATTGCTTCAAATGCTGCATTGCGAGCAAACGTCCCTTAATAGTCGCCCTGAGAACGACGGCGTCCTTATAAACCCCGACATGGGCAAAAGTCCAGCGTTCCGAATCCATATTTGCTGGTGATGGCGGGCAGCATGCGAGATACTGGGCGCAGAAACGTATGAATTCTTCAGAGGAACGGAACCATGAGCCTTACGGATAAATGTGCCGTCACCGGCATTGGCGAGACGGAATATTCCAAGAATTCCGGAAAGTCGGTAGTAGCTTTGCAAATGGAGGCATCCTTGAAGGCAATCGCGGACGCGGGGCTGAAGCCGAATGATATTGACGGCGTTATTCCCTATGGCAATTTGCAAGTCGTCGCCGAGGATTTCATCACCAACTTGGGCATTCAGGATTTGCGTTATTCCGCCGTAACGCCCCTCGGCGGAGCCAGCGCCGTGGCTGCTATCCAGGCCGCCGTTTCGGCAATAGCCTCAGGCGTTGCCAAAAACGTGCTTATTCCAATTGGCCGAAACGGGTCCTCGGGTGAACGTATCGGTGCACGTATGCAATCCATGCCGCAATTTCGGGTTCTAGGGGAATTCGAGATGCCGTCTGGCAATATAGCGCCTCCGCAGTTGTATGCTCATATGGCCCGCCGCCATATGGAACTATATGGCACAAAATCGGAGCAACTGGCGGAAATCGCCGTCACGATCCGCTCCCACGCCCTTTTGAATGACAACGCGGTCATGAAAAAACCCATGACCATCGAGGATCATCAGAATTCACGCATGATCTCGGACCCCTTACGCCTTTTTGATTGCTGTTTAGAAAGCGACGGAGGCGCAGCGGTAGTGATCTCCGCCTCGGACCAGGCCAAAGACATGGCACAAAAACCCATCTACATCATGGGTGTGGCTGAAGGGCATCCCGACTCCCCCTCCGTCATCACGCAACGCATTGATATGACGACCTTAGGTACCGCCAAGGCGGCGCCACGTGCCTTTGGTATGGCGGGAATAGGACCAAAGGATATCGATGTTGCAGAAGTCTATGACTGCTTTACCTACATCGTGTTGTGCCAGCTGGAGGACCTGGGCTTCTGCAAAAAGGGTGAAGGTGGCGACTTTGTCTCCGACGGCCGAATTGCCCTTGACGGCGAATTGCCCATCAATACCCACGGCGGCCTGCTATCCCAGTCTCATATCGTTGGCATGAACCATGTCTGCGAACTGGTAAAACAACTTCGCGGCGCGGGTGGCAAGGCCCAAGTTGCAAATGCCGAGATCGGGTTGGTCACAGGCTATGGTGATATGGGCGACGGTTCCGTCGCCATCATGCGTAATTGAGTGGTGGGAAATTTATCATGAGCGAAGTACCCAACGAAAAACCCTTGCCACTCTTAGACAGAGACTCCAAACCGTTCTGGGATAGCCTGCAAGAGCAAAATATGCGCCTACAGCGCTGCGCAGAATGTGGCAAAATTCGTCACTATCCGCGACCAGTGTGCGATAGCTGCTATTCCATGGAGGTGGATTGGGTGCGCGCCAGCGGCAAAGGTAAGGTGCATAGCTGGACCGTCTCCCATCATGCGTTCCACCCCGGATTCATTCCGGATTTACCTATGACCCTGGTTACCGTCGATCTGGAAGAAGGCGTACGCATGTGCGCGCAAATGCGGGATTTTGATCGGGACGAACTGCGCGTACATATGCCGGTAGTACTTGGATATGAAGCCTTGTCCAAGGAAGTGACGCTGCCCGTATTCCATCCCGCCTAGGCTCGGATGTTGACGGCCGGAGAGACAAAGGTAGCGGTTATTTCTGGTGCCGCTCGCGGTATTGGTTTAGCCACGAGCCAGCGATTTCTTGAGGAAGGCTGGCGATTGGGATTATTGGATATCGACGGTGATGCACTAGAACATTCAACGGCTAATCTCCCAAACGTCATTACCGTTACCTGCGATGTGGCGATACCTGAACAGGTCAAGGCCGCCATTAAAAGGATAGTGGCGTCTTTTGGTCGAATTGATGCCCTAGTCAATAATGCGGGCACGGCGGTATTCAAA
>CAZDQC010000048.1:0-22886 GCA_964507245.1 uncultured Rhodospirillaceae bacterium | reverse complement strand
TTACTTTTTGAGCGTTCAAGCAGCTTGACGGGTGGTCTCAAACAGCAATTACAGCGCCTGAAGACCATAGTGGAACAGGAGCGCTCGAATGGCTTGGCATTGGGTGATGAGCCGGCCTTTGCCGCCACGATTGCTGATTATGAAGTTCGATTGCGGACTTATGATGCCTTGGAACTCCGTACCTTGGGTCTGAAAGAACCGGGTGTGGAGGCATCCTATCTTAAGATACTAGGTACGGACTTGCAGCAACTGGCCACGGAGCTGACCCTTCGAGCGGTACAATATTATGGCAATCCCTATATCCTCGATGCAATTCAATTCGGATACAACAATTCTCCATTGGGACCTGGGTACGCCGCGCCGGCTGCGCCTCAATATTTCAACTTCCGTAAAACATCGATTTATGCTGGATCAAATGAAATTCAGCGGAATATCTTGTCCAAGGCCGTTTTGGGTATGTAGATGCTTTTCGCCGCTGGTAGTTCGTGTTAATGCAGCAATAGAATTTTTTCGTAGGAGAGCGTCATGGACTTTTCCCTCAGCGAAGAGCAGCAACTACTGAAAGACAGTGTGCAGCGATTTGTGCGCGAGGAATATGAGTTGGACACCCGGCGTACGTTAGTTGCCTCCGATATTGGTTATTCTGATGAAAATTGGAAAAAAATGGCTGAACTGGGCTGGTTGGCCATAGCTCTGCCAGAAGAATACGGCGGCATTGGAGGCGGTCCAATCGATACTATGGTACTGATGGAAGAATTCGGGCGCGGATTAGTTGTTGAACCATATATGTCATCCATTGTGATTGGTGGCGGTTTCTTGATGGCCGGTGGGACAAAGGCGCAAAAGTCTGAGTTGCTCCCCAAACTTGCCGCCGGCGAATTAAAACTGGCCTTCGCTTACGCGGAACGGCAATCACGCTTTGATCTCAACGACGTAGAATGCAAGGCGGAAGGTAGTGGCGACAAATTTGAAATCACCGGCCACAAGGGTGTTGTTTTCCATGCCGCCACGGCAGACAAAATTATAGTCTCGGCCAGGACGTCTGGTGATAGCCGGGATGTGGATGGCATCACATTGTTTCTAGTGAACAATAATTCCGAAGGTTTAGGCCGCCGTGATTATCCGACGGTGGACGGCTTACGCGCATCTGAGCTCGAAATGGACAAAGTTATGGGCACCCCTTTAGGTGAAGTCGGCGCTGGTGCGGCATTGATGGACGAGGTAGTTGGGCAGGCTATTGCGGCCATTTGTGCAGAGGCAGTGGGCTGCATGGATGTTTTGCAAGAAACTACCAATGAGTACCTGAAACAGCGCGTGCAGTTTGGAGTACCTCTGTCCAAGTTCCAAGTGTTACAGCACCGTATGGTGGATATGTTCATGGAGTGCGAACAGGCGCGTTCCATGTGCTACATGGTCAACCTAAAACTGGATGAGGAAGACAAGTCTGAGCGTGAAAAGGCCGTTTCCGCGGCTAAAGTTCAAATCGGCAATTCTGGCCGTTATGTGGGCCAGCAGTCCGTCCAACTTCACGGCGGCATGGGCATGACGGATGAATTGCACGTAGGTCACTACTTCAAGCGCCTGACGATGATTGATACTATGTTTGGCAACAAAGACCATCATTTGAAACGTTACGCCAATTTGTAAGAGTTGTTCCCCTGATAACTCAGGAGTGACGACAGCCAATTACTAAATTTATGTTGTCTCCGATAAGCTAGCGAACCTGAAATAAATAACACCCTGACGTGTACTTTATGCAGGCTCCAGTATCTCACACCAAACGGGCGTATGGTCGGACGGTCTTTCCTTGCCGCGAGGGGTGCTGTCAATTCCCACCTTTCCCAGCTGATCAGCAGCCTGCGGGCTTAACAGCAGATGATCGATGCGGACGCCATTATCCTTCTGCCAGGCGCCACCTTGGTAATCCCAATAACTAAAGGCAGAGACGTTCGGATGACGCGCTCGGAAAGCTTCTGTGAGACCAAGATATTGAAGTTGTCGCCATCGGGCACGGCTTTCAGGCAAGCACAGCGCATCATCAGCAAACGCGACAGGGTCGTAACAATCCCTGTCCTCAGGGATGATGTTGTAGTCACCCCCTAGAACCAGGATTTCATCATAATTGAGCAGGTCCCTAGCATGGTCAATTAATCGATCCATCCACGCTAATTTGTAGGGAAATTTATCGCTAACTGTAGGATTGCCGTTTGGCAGATAGATTGAAGCTACACGAACCGTATCCACTATAGCCTCAATATAGCGTGCTTGATCGTCATTTTCATCACCAGGAAGGCCGCGCCGCACATCCTCAATCGGACGCTTCGAAAGTATGGCAACACCATTATAGGTTTTTTGTCCATGGATAGCGGCGTTGTAACCCAAATCTTCGATTGGTTGAGTAGGAAACGCCGCGTCAATAACCTTGAGTTCTTGTAGCAACACTACATCTGGCTGCGCGCCCTCCAGCCATTCCAACAGACGCGGCAGTCGCGCCTTGATCGAATTCACATTCCAGGTAGCTATTTTCATTGGGCCAGGAAGGCGGTCTACTCAAATGGCAAATGAGGTGCCACAACCGCATGCCGAAGAGGCATTGGGATTTTCAATCTTAAAGGCCGCTGCCATCAGATCATCCACATAGTCGATTTGGGCTCCGCCCAGAAACTGCATGGAGGTTTCGTCGATCAAGACCGTAACGTCACCCTCTTGAATCACGAGGTCGTCCTCGTTGACTTTCGTATCAAATCGAAATCCGTAACTGAAACCCGAGCAGCCACCACCGCGCACTTCGATGCGTAGCTTAGCGCCGTCACTTTCCTTTTCTTGCAAAAAGGAGATCCGCTTGATCGCATCACCTGTTAGCGTGACATTGTTCATGAGCCGACCTTATTACCACCAAGTTAACTAAATGTAAGATTACCGCCGCGAATGTCAATCTGTTCCATCCGTCAGAAAATAACGCTAATTTGGCGGTCATGATCTCAGATAGTCAACTCGCTCCCTATGCTTCCGATCCAATGAAGAGTCGGGGACGGCTTTTTGATGAACCAGAAGCCAAGACACGTACGGCCTTTCAACGTGATCGTGACCGAATTATTCATTCCGCCGCTTTCCGTCGTCTGCAATACAAGACCCAAGTGTTTGTCTATCACGAGGGTGATCATTATCGCACCCGCTTAACCCATTCCCTAGAAGTTGCACAGATCGCCCGATCCATCTGCCGCGCCTTGAATTTGAATGAAGATCTGGCGGAAGCTCTGGCCCTGGCACACGATTTGGGGCATACGCCATTCGGACATGCCGGCGAAGAGGTTCTGGACCGCCTAATGCAGCCCTACGGTGGCTTTGATCATAATGCCCAGGCATTGAGAGTGATCACCTTGCTGGAACACCGCTATGCAGAATTCCCCGGGTTGAATTTAACTTGGGAGACACTTGAAGGTACAGTGAAACACAACGGACCCGTCCTTAGCGATCCCTTGCCACTGGCGACGGCGGAATATATCGCAGGCCATGATTTGGAACTGTATACCTATGCTGGTCCCGAGGCGCAGGTGGCCGCCTTGGCGGATGACATTGCCTACGACAATCACGATATTGATGACGGCTTGCGCGCCGAACTGTTTCCGTCAGAAGACTTGGCGCAAGTCCCCCTAGTGGGGCCAATACTGTCAGAACTGCAAGACCGTTACAATAATCTGGATAGGGAAATACTGGCCCACGAGACCGTGCGGCGATTGATCGGGATAATGGTTGATGATGTCATCTCCGAAAGTCGACAAAGACTAGACAACGTGAATGCGAACCGGGTTGAAGACATCCGCGCTTTACCAGATACGGCAATCAGTATCTCAGATGGAATGAAGGTGGCTCAGGACGTCCTAAAACAGTTCCTGCTCAACCAGATGTACCGACATCCCAAGGTCAACAAAATGACTGATTTGGCACGGCGGGTTGTCAGTGATTTATTCGATCTGTATATGGCAAAACCGGAACATCTACCAAGCGTGCGAGGTGATCGCGCGCCGGATCCAATACGCCGCGTAGCCGATTTCATCGCCGGCATGACTGACCGTTTCGCGCTAGAGGAACATCGTCGCCATTTCGGTGAACTTACCTGAGGTCCAAAGACGTAATATGAACCCTTACGACTATATCCGTGAACAGGTGATCTTGGCCATCGGCGCATTGGCTGATACCGGCGTGGTGCCAACCGATATGGATTTTGCTAATTTAACCGTCGAGGTGCCGCGCGATCCTACACATGGGGATATGGCTACCAACGCGGCTTTGATCCTAACGAAACAGGCGAGAATGAAGCCACGTGAAATCGCTGGGCCGCTGGCCGCTCATTTAGCCGAATTGACAGAGGTGATGGCGGCAAACATTGCTGGACCCGGTTTTGTCAACCTTCGCCTTTCAGATGAATTCTGGCGTTCACAGCTCGCGGATGTGCTAGCGGCTGGGCCAGCGTATGGCAATTCAAATATTGCTGGCGGAACAAAAATCAATGTGGAATACGTTTCTGCCAATCCCACTGGCCCCTTGCATATTGGCCATGTGCGGGGGGCAATCTATGGCGATGCGCTGGCTAATCTGTTAGCCAAAGTGGGCTATGATGTTTGTAAGGAATATTACATTAACGATGCCGGCGTACAGATAAACCTCCTGGCCCAATCGGTGCATCTGCGTTACCGCGAAGCGTTAGGTGAGGATGTGGGCGCGATACCAGAGGGCATGTATCCCGGTGACTATCTTATTCCAGTCGGAATGGCGATCGTGGCCCGGGATGGCGATAAATGGCGCGATCTACCGGATGAGGAATGGCTGGATGTTTTTCGGAAATTCTCGGTGGAGGCGATGATGGACCTGGTACGGAAGGATCTGGAAAGCCTTGGTATAGAGCAGGAGGTCTTTTTTTCCGAAGAAGGGTTGCACAAAGATGGCGGCATTGAACGTGGCGTGGAGGCCCTCCGTGATAAAGGGTTAATCTATACGGGCATATTGGAGCCACCAAAGGGAAAAACGCCTGCCGATTGGGAGCCGCGACCGCAGACCCTATTCAAATCCAGTGAATTTGGGGACGATGTGGACCGTCCCCTGCAAAAATCCGATGGTACCTGGACCTATTTCGCCTCTGATGTGGCTTATCATCATGATAAACTACAACGGGGCTTCTTAGATATGGTAGATGTCCTAGGCGCCGATCATGGCGGCTATGTTAAGCGTCTGAATGCGGTAGTAAAAGCACTTAGCGGCTACCAAGGCACCTTGGATGTGCGTCTTTGTCAGATGGTGCGTCTTACGCGTGGCGGTAAAACAGTGGCCATGTCTAAACGGACCGGCTCATTCGTCACCTTGAAGGAATTAGTGGACGAGGTGGGGAAAGATGTAGTCCGGTTCATGATGTTAACACGTAAGAACGATGCCCCTTTAGATTTTGATTTTGACAAAGCCACCGAACAATCCAAGGACAACCCGGTTTGGTATGTGCAATATGCGCACGCACGCATTTGTTCAGTGCTACGCCGAGCAAGGGATTCATTGCCTACATTGTCCATCTCGCCGACGGATTTGACCGGTGCGGACCTCGGTCGTCTAATAAATTCGGCAGAATTGGACCTTATCAAGCAGATGGCTAATTGGCCGCGAGCAGTTGAAGTTGCCGCTCAAGCTCGTGAACCGCACAGAATATCCTTTTATTTGAATAAGTTGGCGTCAGATTTTCATGCTTTGTGGAACATGGGTAACGCTGATCCTTCCTTGCGCTTTATCATAGAGGATGATCCTAGAGTGACACAGGCACGACTGGCTCTCATTCAGGGCGTGGCGTTCGTCCTGGTCTCAGGACTTGCTATCATGGGTGTGAAACCGGTGGAGGTCATGTAAAGCTATCGCCGAACCATTATTTAAGGGGGAGGAACCCCATGTCTAATGCTGAATCGGATGCCAACCGTCCGGCCGCCGAAGAGGAGGAAACGCTTGCTGGCGGTTTAGCTAAATATGGGCGCATGGGCGGCATTGTGGCCGCCCTTGGCATGTCGGGCCTCTTTGCCGTTGCCGCCTGGTTTGCTTTGCATCGATCCAACCAGGATGCGCCTACGACCGATCCGGTGCCTTTAATAAAGGCCGAAGCCGGTCCGGTGAAGGAAAAACCCGAGGATCCCGGCGGTCTTAAAATACCAAATCAAGATAAATTGGTTTTTGAACGGATCACGCCAGAAACTAAACTCCCCATAAATGAAAAACTGGCTCCAGCCCCAGAAGAACCCATTGTTAGGTCTGCAGAAGCCAAAAAGGGAGAGCGAAAGGATGACTCTACTAAACCTGATATTTCCAAAAGCTTAGAAAAACAAAAAACTCCAAAATCCATGGAAACACTTGAGCCGACAAAAACAGTAAATTTAGCGTCGGACGGTCCAAAAGCTGAGAGTCTGCTGCCAGTCAAAATGCCCATACCGGAGCGAAAGTTAGCAGAAAGCAATCTACACTTGCCGAAGGCTGAAATGAATGCGGCGTTAGCCACGAACGAGAAGCTCCTGCCTCAAAAACCAAGTTTACCAAAGTTGCCTGCACTAAAGGAACCTACCGTTGTGGCGCTTGCTAAGACGACAGCGGCGAAATCTAGTTACCGCATCCAGATTGCAGCCTATCGTGACGATGCCCGTGCCAAAACTGCTTGGGTAATGTTCAAAAGGGCTCATAAAGGAATTCTAGGACCTCTTACGCCCATAACGCAGAGGGTCGATTTGGGCAAGAAGGGCATCTATTTCCGCGTTCAGGCTGGATATTTTTCTACTGCCAAAGCCGCCCGCGCGGCATGTGCTAAGTTAAAAGCTAAAATGCAGAGCTGTATCATCATCCCGCCAAAATTGGACGGAAGGGGGTGACATCTTCCACCCCCATGGCTGCAGTCTTCGGTTGCGCCGGACCGGAATTACAGACAGAAGAAGCTGCATTTTTTCGTGATGCTAATCCATTAGGTTTCATTCTTTTTGCCCGCAATTGCAAATCCCCAAAACAGATTAGGCGATTGACTTCAGCACTACGAATCACGGTTGGTCGAGCCGATGCGCCAATCCTGATGGATCATGAAGGAGGACGCGTTCAACGTTTGCCGTCACCACCGTGGCGCAAAGTGGCTGCACCTGCCCAATTTGGAACGCTCCCTGAAAATGTAGCGGCGGCGGCAGTAGCGATAAATGCAAAGCTGATGGCCCTCGAACTGCTAGAAT
Source organism: uncultured Rhodospirillaceae bacterium (assembly GCA_964507245.1). Lineage (GTDB taxonomy): Bacteria > Pseudomonadota > Alphaproteobacteria. The sequence continues at coordinate 15,651 of CAZDQC010000048.1, read as the reverse complement.
TGGGTATCGACGTGAACTGTGTACCCTGTCTTGATGTGAACGACCCGGAGGGGCACCAGGTTATCGGTGATCGTGCTTACAGCAACAATCCTACGGTTGTAGCCAAACTTGGCAGAGCTGCTGCAGACGGTTTGTTGGCGGGCGGCGTTCTCCCGGTTATCAAGCATATTCCCGGTCATGGGAGAGCCACGGTGGATAGCCATTTCGAATTACCCATCGTTAAGGCATGTGGGGAAGAATTAGCGGATCGTGACTTCCGTCCTTTCGAGGACCTGGCCGATCTACCTTTGGGTATGACAGCCCATGTACTGTTTTCTTCCCTTGATCCAGATGTTCCCGGCACTCTATCAGAGAAAATAATTTCGCAGGTGATACGCCAGCAGATAGGTTTCAACGGTTTGCTTTTTACCGATGATCTATCCATGAAAGCCTTAGGCGGTGCGATTAGTAACCGTATGAACAGGGCACTTAAGGCCGGCTGCGATGTCGCTTTGCACTGCAACGGCCAGGCTGAGGAGATGCATTCAATAGCCGAAAACTGCCCGCCACTGAGCGAGCAAGCGCAGCTACGTTGGGGAACGGCCTTGAAATTCAGGCGAGAACCTCAGGCCCAATCCCGTAACGCCTTGTTAGCTGAATTAGAAGGGATCATATAACTTTATTTGGGGTACATATGGAAAGATACCCACAAGATATTGCGTATCAAGACTTGGGTGGAAGACGTAGTTCGGATATAATTGCAACATGAGCCATATCGATAGCAAGTCCGACCAGGCAGCCATATCTTCTTTCGAAGGTCCGCCACCAAACCCAAACTTGGCAGCTGGGCGCGTAGTAGGATTTCAAGTTGCCCTAGACGGCTACGAAGGACCGTTGGACGTTCTTTTGACCCTGGCCCGGCAGCAAAAATTGGATCTGGCTGGAATTTCAATCCTGGCGCTTGCGGAACAGTATCTTGTTTTTATTGCTGAAGCCCGGCTTATGCGTCTAGAGATCGCGGCGGACTATCTTGTTATGGCAGCCTGGCTGGCCTATTTGAAATCCCGCCTTTTACTGCCATCCCAGCCTGGTGATGAAGAGCCCTCAGGCGATGAGTTGGCAGCTCGGCTGCAACACCAACTGCGACGTCTGGAGGCTATGCGGGAAGCGGCTGAAACCTTGATGGCTCGAGAACGCCTTGGCGTTGATGTTTTTCCGCGGGGTGAGCCAGAAGGTATCACAGTCATTCGCAAATCGCGTTATGATTGTAGTCTATATGAACTGTTTATGGCTTATATCAGGCAAGTTGATCGCTCCGAAGTGCAATCCATCAATCCCCGGCCGCCGGCTATACTGTCAGTAGAGGAGGCGGCGCGGCGCCTGTCAGAAATTCTGGGCGATATGCCTGATTGGGCCAGCCTGGAGGCCTTTTTGCCTAGTGAATTGCGAGTAGGTATAGAATTACGCTCTGCCTTGGCATCGACATTTTCGGCTTCCCTAGAGTTGGCAAAACAGGGACGGTTGAGCCTACGACAAGGGCAAACTTTTGGACTCGTTTATATCAAGGAGGTTGAACGGCAATGACGGCTGCGGACAAATCCTTTCCTTTGTCTGATATGAAAGGGGAAGCTGGTTATCTACGTATGGTCGAAGCATTGCTATTCGCGGCGACAGAACCGCTGGATCTAGACAGTTTGACTGCGCGCCTGCCAGATGGTTTGGATGTGCCCAAATTGCTCACACAGTTACAACTGCATTATGAGCCTCGTGGTGTTAATCTGGTGCAAGTGGCCGGTAAATGGGCTCTGCGCACAGCTCCTGACATGCATTTCCTGTTAGAAGAACATCGCCAAACAACTCGGAGGTTGTCTCGCGCTGCATTGGAGACACTAGCCATAACCGCCTACCATCAGCCTGTCACTCGGGCGGAAATAGAGGAGGTGAGAGGGGTCAGTTTATCCAAGGGTACCCTGGATTTATTGATAGAACTGGGCTGGGTTCGAATACGAGGGCGACGGCGGACTCTTGGACGGCCGGTCACCTACGGGACAACCGAAGGCTTTCTCGAGCATTTTGGATTCCAAAACATCAAAGATCTGCCCGGATTGGACGAATTGAAGGCCTCAGGATTACTCGAGGGCTCGGTCCGTACCGACTTGTTGCCGTTATCTCATAAGGAACCTGAAGATCCATTAGAAGAGGGTGATGATGGCAGTCTGACGACCCTGGCTGATGACAATCCGCACAAAAGGGATAAAAAACTAGAGAAATCAGCAAAAATCGTTGACATTCACGGCTAATTTTCCGCCTGGATTAACTCATCTCTGAGGTACGTTGCGTCCGAGCGAGGCTTCTGCCATATTGCCCGCCAATTTGGCGGGCTTTTTTTGACGCGCCACAGACCTACAAATGGAGTTAGCCTCATGGGTTTGAGTTTTTGGCAGATTGCGATAGTAGTTGTTTTGGTCGTTCTATTGTTTGGCCGCGGCAAACTTTCAGCCTTGATGGGGGATATGGCCAAGGGCATTAAGAGCTTTAAGGCCGGCATGGCCGAGGATGATCAAGGCGCGGTAAAACCGCAGGGAAACGTGGAAGCGGATGACGCTAAACCCATCCAAGCCACCGTCGTCGAGGATAGAGGGGCGGACGAAACGGCGAAAAGCTAGGACTACCCTGGTTTCTTGTCCAGGAGCGCGGACCAACAGTCATGCTGGACATAGGTTGGAGCGAAATGTTCATGATCGCTGTAGTGGCGATCGTCGTGATTGGCCCAAAGGAATTGCCGCGCACCTTGCGGACTATCGGGCAATGGGTGGCGAAGGCGCGATCTCTTACCCACGAGTTTCAATCCAATTTCAGTGATATGATTGCCCAGTCAGAAATTGAGGATCTGCGAAAATCTGCCAAAAATATTGATGATTTAGAAGTAGGTGATATGCTGGGAGACACCGCGTCGCCCAGCTTAAACAGAGCTACGCCATCGCCGTCCGCATTGCTGCAAAATCCGTCCGACGAAGACCAAGATACTAATATTCTGGATGATGAAATTGATGCCTCAGACGAAGAACTGGCCCAATGGGAGGCTGAAAAATCATCTGTGAACGAACCTGATGACATCATTGTCGACCAGCGGGAGGCGGCCGATGACAAGCCGCCAGCCAATGTGACGGAAACCTAGACCGTGTCCCAGGAACAGACCGAACCAGAGCTGAGTCCGGTCGATGAAGAACTCACCGAGGACGATGTAGAATCTAACAAGATGCCCTTAATTGAGCATCTAATTGAGTTGCGTAATAGGCTACTTTGGTCTATCGGCGCCTTGGTGGTTGGTTTTGTGCTTTGTTATCTGGTGGCGGAAGAAATGTACCGTTTCTTGGTGCAGCCCTTGGCCGATTTGATGGAGGGGCAGCCGGGCCGCCGGATGATCTATACTGCTCTGCACGAAGCCTTCTTCACTCAGCTGAAGGTAGCCTTTTTTGGTTCTGTTTGTCTGACCTTTCCCATTGTCGCCGGCCAATTGTGGATCTTTGTGGCACCCGGCCTATACAAACAGGAACGACGAGCGCTTCTACCGTTCCTGCTGGCTACGCCAGTTCTGTTCGTCATGGGAGCGGCCTTAGTCTATTACCTAATTTTCCCTTTGGCTTGGCAATTTTTTATGAGTTTTGAAACGCCTGCCTCCGCGGGCACATTAGCCATAGTCATGGAGCCCAAGGTCAATGAATACCTATCACTTGTGATGAAGTTGATTTTTGCCTTCGGCCTATCATTTCAATTACCCGTGGTTTTGATGCTCATGGCCCGGGCCGGCATGGTTACGTCCAAAGGCCTTGCGGAAAAAAGGAAATACGCAGTGGTTCTGACCTTCGCAACCGCCGCTCTATTGACGCCACCCGACGTGATTAGCCAGATCGGCTTGGGTGTACCCATATTGCTGCTGTACGAAATTTCAATCTTGGGTGCGAAGCTGGTTGAAAAAAAACGGGCGGAGCGAGAAGCCGATGACGAGATTACCTAATTTTTCTTAACTCAACAAATCCCGCATTGACATATCCGGTCAGGCTCTGATCGCTTCTGATTTGATGTCGAACGTTAAGGCCTATCTGATATATGTTTCGCTGAGAATTTGGGCGCCAATAAAAACAGGGAGCATGTAATCGATGGCATCGGACAATCGAAAATTGAAGCTACGCAGTCAGCGCTGGTTTAACGATCCGGACAATAGGGAAATGTCAGCGTTGTATTTGGAACGCTACCTGAACTTTGGATTTACGCCAGAAGAACTGAGGTCTGGACGGCCAATCATTGGCATTGCACAGACCGGCAGCGATTTGTCTCCCTGTAACCGTCACCATATCGAATTAGCCAAACGTGTAAGCGACGGCATTCGTACCGCTGGCGGTGTGCCTCTTGAGTTTCCAGTACACCCCATTCAAGAGACTGGCAAACGACCCACTGCAGCCCTGGATAGGAACCTGCAATATCTCTCCTTAGTCGAGGTGCTGCACGGCTATCCCATAGACGGCGTAGTGCTGACCATGGGTTGTGACAAGACCACCCCAGCCATGTTAATGGGCGCCGCGACGGTTAATATTCCGTCTATCGGCCTGCCGGGTGGACCGATGCTGAATGGTCATCACGAAGGCGCCCGCACAGGTTCCGGCACCATCGTCTGGGACGCTCGCGTTCGCCTGGCCGCCGGCGAGATAGATATCGAAAAATTCACGGAACTTGTTGCCTCATCCGCACAAAGCGTTGGCCATTGCAATACTATGGGCACTGCGACATCGATGAATTCCCTGGCTGAAGCCCTCGGCATGACCTTGACTGGTGCAGCGGCTATCCCTGGCCCCTACCGGGAGCGGGGGCAAATGGCCTACCGTACCGGCCTCCGAATCGTCGAGATGGTAAATGAAAATCTTCGGCCGTCGGACATTATGACGCGCGAGGCCTTCATCAATGCCATCGTTACTTCATCGGCCATTGGCGGGTCATCCAATTGCCCAATACACTTGGCAGCAATATCCCGACACATGGGAGTGGATCTATCGCTAGATGATTGGCAGACCTTTGGTCACGACATTCCTCTACTGGTCAACTTAATGCCAGCTGGTGAATATCTGGGCGAAGACTATTATCGCGCGGGAGGCGTTCCCCGGGTCATGCTGGAACTAAAAAATGCAGGCAAGCTCAACAAAAACACGATGACAGTGACAGGACAGACTATGGGCAAAAATCTAGATTTAGCCCATGAAGTAAACCCGTACGTCAATCGTGACGTAATCAAATCATATGATGACCCCATGATGCATCACGCCGGATTTGTGGTGCTTTCCGGAAACTTGTTCGATAGCGCTGTAATGAAGACCTCGGTAATCGATGACGATTTCCGTGAGAGATATTTATCAAATCCGGGCGACGAAAATGCCTACGTAGCCCGAGCGATCGTGTTTGAGGGACCGGAAGATTATCACGCCCGCATCAACGACCCGTCCCTAGAAATTGGCATCGATAGCATATTGGTTATTAGAGGGTGTGGACCGGTCGGTTATCCCGGCTCCGCTGAGGTGGTGAATATGACCCCGCCGGACTATCTTGCTGAACGTGGTATTGAAAACCTCTCCTGCATGGGCGATGGCCGGCAAAGTGGCACATCCGGCAGCCCGTCGATCCTGAATGTTTCTCCGGAGGCAGCGGTGGGCGGGGGATTGGCAATCCTGGAAACGGGGGACACGGTTCGCGTGGATCTAAACAAGCGAACTGTCGACGTAATGCTGCAGCCCGATGAGATTGAAAAACGTAAATCAACCTGGACAGCTAACTTCCCTGGCTCGCAGACCCCATGGGAAGAGATTTATCGGTCCATGGTAGGCCAATTGGAAACCGGTGCCTGCCTGGAACCGGCGACGATGTTTGTGAACATTATCGAGAAACGGGGCGAGTCCCGTGACAGCCACTAATTTAGGGAAACAGCCATGACGTCTTGCCTACACGACCATAGCAAATGGGGTTCCGGTGACCAGCTTGGAGCAGCCAATCAATTAACTCCCGAAAATACGTTGGAGGCCCTTACGCAGGTCAAGACGGGCCAGGTGTTAGATCTAAGCCACGTCATTGAGAACGGCGCACCCTACATGCCGCCGAACCAGACGCCCTACGTCATTCATTCCGGCGCGACGGCCCGAAACAGCCAAAAGATTCGTGCTGCCATGGGAGCAACTAATAAAGTCGGCGCCAATCTGGAGCGCGTAGGCATGACCATGCATGTGGGAACTCATATCGATGCCTTGGGACATTTCAGTATCGGCGAGCATCTTTATGGCGGCCATAACATTAACGACAGTGTGGGCGATTTTGGATTGATTGACCTGGGCATCGAAAACATGCCGCCAATGATTACTAGGGGACTTTGCTTAGATGTATCGGGGCTGGACGGCGGGGAGCATTTGCCCCCCGGGCGCGTGGTCACGGCAGACGACCTAAATCGAGCGTGCGACGCACAAGATGTGGCGCCGCAATCTGGTGATGTGGTTCTGATTAATACGGGTTGGGGCCGATATTTCATGACCGATAATGCCACCTATCTGGCGGGCGAGCCCGGCCCCGACGAAGGCGCCGCACGATTACTGACGGAATTGGGCGTTGTCGCAATCGGCGCCGATAACATGGCCCTCGAAGTTCTGCCAGGTACCAATCATCCTGAAGTGATGATGCCAGTTCATCAACATTGTTTGGTGGAGGCCGGTGTGCACATCATAGAAAATTTAGTTTTGGCTGAATTGATCCGGGAAAAAGTGAGCAGTTTCTGCTTCGTCTTGCTGGCCACAAAATATAAGGGCGCGACCGGTTGCCCAGTCAGACCAGTGGCTATTTTATGACTATTATTCCACTGAGATAATCTAACACCAGATGGCCGGCAGACTGTCTTGAACGTCAGTCAGATTATGGGTACCTGCGATCAGGTAGAGAGCGGTGCTTCACATTCACACACGCCGGACTGCCCTATACGATAGCAGTTTAGATCATAGCAATGACTGATTGTTAGGGCTTGCCGATAAACTAGCATTAGATTGTTCTACAATGGCGTCCAACAGTTAATTTTGAAGTGTGTCTTTTCCGCTACCAAACACCAAACAAAAATCCACGTGCCTTAGCATTACCCGTGCGCTGCTCCACCTCTTGATGGGTTAATGTGCTTCGCTGGCGGCGGTTTCTAAGCCAACGGAAAAGGCGTTCATGTAGCTCCGCTCGGCGTTCAGCATAATAGGAATCTTCGCCCAGATCATTCTGTTCCTCGGGATCTTCGGCCAGATGGAACAATTGTGGGCTGAAAGATTCATATAAGATGTACTTCCAGTCATTCGTACGGATCATATAGGCTCGCGCGCCTTCCGGTCCCAGTTCTAATGTCCTCCGGGCCGGATGGAATGAGTAATCGGTTTCTGAGAACACGGCATTCCGCCAATCATTGATCTCTCCACCCCGTAATAGAGGCAGCAGGGAGCGACCTTCCAAACGATGTTCGTGCATGTCGCCAGCTTGACTATCTAAGAAGGTGGGGATCAAGTCGATAGCCTCAACAAACCTATCGTCCACTAACCCGCGCCGGCTGTCAGCCGCAGTGTCAGGATCGTAGATGATCATAGGAATTCGAGCGACTTCTTCATGCAGCAGATCTTTTTCTGCTAGTCCATGGTCACCTAGATAATCGCCGTGATCCGAGGTGACAACGATCATGGTATCATCCATACGGCCTTTTTCCTCCAAATAGGCAATCAAACGACCGAATTGATTATCGCATTGGGTAATTAGGCCCATATAGGCAGGAATCACAGTCTGTCGTACTTCCTCCCGTCGGAAGTTCTGGCTTCCCTCATGATCCATGAAGGCGCCAACGACGGGATGAGGATTTTCAATTTCCTCCCGTGTCACGTTCGCCGGTAGAATTTGATTAGCACTGTACATATCGTTGTAGGGGTGCGGGACCACATAAGGCCAATGTGGCTTAATTAGCGAAAGATGTAGGCACCATGGCTTATCACCTGCTTGTTCCAGAAAATCAATTGCCCGACCCGTCATGTATGGCGTTTCGGAATGAGCGTCTGCCACACGCGCGGGTAGACGCGCGTGGCGCATTTGCCAACCGCTTAGGATTTCGCCCTTGGGTCCTTCGGCAGAATTGGCAAAATCATGCCAGGGATTATCACTGGAATATCCTTGGGCGCGCAGGTAATTGTTATAGGCAAGATGCGGATTTAAGGACTGATTAGGATGCAGTCCGTCATCGCGTTCGAATGGTTCAAACCCGCATTGACCGATCCAGACACCTAAGTCCGAGCTACCTTCTATTGTAAGCCGCTCCATGCCGGCTCGATCTGGCGCCATGTGCGTTTTTCCTACAAGGACAGATCGCATGCCAACAGTACGCATGTAATCGCCCAAGGTCCATTGATCGATCGAAAAAGGTACGTTGTTGTAGCCCGCACCGTGGCTGGACATATAACGCCCCGTATAGAAAGAAACCCTTGAAGGGCCACAGACCGGTGACTGACAATATGCTCGTGAAAATAAAACACTACGTTTGGCGAACGCATCGAAATTGGGTGTCGACAAGGTGGGGTGGCCAGTGCAACCAAGATAATCAGCGCGCAACTGGTCATACATAACGAACAGGATGTTTTTTACCGTACCCATATTACTCACAATTTTCCTCTGTCCTGGCCCGCACCGCTGCAACTTGAACAGGATCAGTGATACCCGCCGGATTTGCTTCAATTGGCATTAAGTTTTTAAAAGCTGCGAAGGTGCCCTGGCCAACTGCATATATACGAGCCAGTTCGTTAGGCGCGTCCGGGTGGTCGTCTACGCGGATATCCCAATCGGGATAAACCTCCCCAGTATAGATTTTCATCACGGCGGATTGCCGCCCTCGTTTATCGCCACCCACCGCATCGCCGGCCAGTAGGCTATGCAATAGACGCTCCGCGAAAGGCAGTGCCGCTTGGTCACGATAGGTTTCCAGGCAGGCTTGTAGCACCTGGCGTCCCACCAGCATATTGCCAGCCACAGATATGCCGGGGCCAACGACATCGCCACACCAATCGATGCAATCCCCGCCTGTGTGAGCAGCCCGATTGCCATATGCATCAAGTACATGTACCTGGCGTACGGAGCCATTGGGATCCTGAGCCCAAGATGCCTCTAGTGCAGCCCCTACAGATTGACCGTGGTCCAGGCATTCCAGGATAGTTGGACCTAGGCGAGGGTTGATCATGGCCTGGGTTGCCACCGCGCCAACCCCACTCTTGATCCAGGGCACAAGAGCGCCGAGGGCAAAAAATCTAGAGGCGGCCGCGATGCCAAAGGCGCCTGTCGTATTGTCATGGGCAATAATTGACCAAGTCACTTTTTTCTCCCCCAACAATTCAGCGGTTCTACCTTCGGCCAAAATGACGCCATGGTCCAGGCCGACCCTACCAGATCAAAGAATATGGTGCAGAGAACCGATCCCGGAATTATCTGATAAAAAATTGGATGAGACTGTTCCTGCTTTTCCATTATCAACAAACCAGTTACCCTAAGGCGCAACAGGTTGCCGCCGGGCGTGCAGTCGGTTAGAAGGGACCTGAGACAGGAGACAATCATGAGTTATTCATTAGAACAATTCTGTCAGGATTGCCGGGAGGCATTGACCTCCAATCCGGGACGTAACGGCCGCGATGCAGTGCGCGGGAAGTTGGAGCATTTGCTTGTCGATAACGAATTTAGGACCGCTTACCTAGGAGATGACCAGAAGCCTGGAGTCAAAACCCTGTATGAAGACCCCGATATGGAGTTCTGCGTTCTAGCCTATCGATCGGATGCTGATCACACATCTCCGCCCCACGATCACGGTAATTCCTGGGCGGTTTACGGCCAGGCCGAAAAGCACACCGATATGAAAATTTACAAACGTCTTGACGGTGGGGCCAGCGCTGGTAAGGCCAAGTTAGAAATAACCGGCGAATTTCGTCTGAACCCCGGCATGGCCGGTCTGTTCGATGTGGGTGATATACATGCCATCGATCATCCCAAAGATGCTAGGTTCGTCCGAGTTACAGGCACAGATCTGAATCACGTAAAACGGCTACGTTATGACGAATCCAAGGGCAGGGCCGAGTTCATTGAAGATCAAAGCGTGCCTCATCCGGACAAACAATAAATCGCATTAGTTGCCGCCTAATTGGACTAGCACCCCGCAATTGCTACCGCACAATACACAAGCCGTCTTTTTCCATTCTGGCTTGGATTTACGATTCTAAATCGCTTTTGAGATCCAAATACATTTGGTGCGCTTGATCAGCGCTTTCGTTACGGTGCACCACGGCACCCACTGCCTGGATCATAGCCATCGGGCTGTCGGATTGGAAAATATTTCGGCCCATATCGACACCCGCAGCACCCTGATCTACAGCGCGATAAGCCATGTTTAGGGCGTCCGCTTCTGGCAGTTTTTTTCCGCCGGCGATTACAATGGGAATGGGACAGCCGGCGACCACCCGTGCAAAGCCGTCTTCGATGAAATAGCTTTTTACATAATGGGCGCCAATCTCAGCTGCAATTCGAGTGGCCAGGCCGAAATAGCGGGCATCCCGCGCCATATCGGCACCAACTCCTGTGACGGCAAGGGTGGGGATGCCATATCGGCTGCCCGCATCGATCAGTTTCACGATATTCGCAATAGATTTATGTTCGTACTCTGCACCAATATAAACCTGCGCTGTTACAGCCGCGGCGTTCAAGCGAATGGCATCCTCGATATCAACTGCTACTAGTTCATTAGACAACTCCGTCAGGATGCTCTGCCCGGCGGAGGAGCGCAGCACCACCGGTTTGTTGGCGGTGGGTGAGATACTGCTGCGTAAGGCTCCTCGGGTACACATTAATACATCGGCATAGGGGATCAGGGGCGGGATAGCCAAGTCCATGCGCTCAATACCGGTGGTAGGGCCCTGAAAATACCCATGATCGAATGCCAGCATGACCGTGCGGCCAGAACTCGGATTAAAGATTCGCGAAAGGCGGTTTTGCATGCCCCAATCCAGGGCATTAGAACCTTTCAGGAAAAAAGGTTCATTCTGGGCCGGAGTATCCAGGCCAAAATCCTTACCTTCTTTGATATCGTCAATATCCGCCATGCGCCGAATTCCTTCACCTAAGTAGTATTGGATTGTAGCAATAGTGCGTCGAGAAAGCTGCCTATATTCACTAGATTGGAACCCATGATATTTTGATCAGGGTGTTCTTTCTGTTGGCTCAAGGACTAGTGATGCGTTCGTCCGCTCTAACCCAACACGCCGATGTCTCGGCTGTCGCTCAAAATGCAGGTGCGAGACCCTAAGGGCACATCGAAACAACCCAGGTGTTGGTATGCCGAATTCCGGAAAATTAACCTTGGATCGAGAGTGAGGTCTTTTGAAACTCGGTGTCAGGCGACGCGGAAGCTTTCGCCGCAGCCGCATCGGTCCGCTTCGTTAGGATTGCTGAAGACGAAGGTCGATTGGAATTTATCAGATTTGTAATCCATCTCGGCGCCAATCAGAAACATAATGGCCGTAGGGTCGACAAATATCTTTACGCCGTCTACTTCCACCTCTTCCTCGAAGCGTTTCTTTTCCGTGGCGTATTCAACTTGATACATGAGACCTGAACAACCACCAGTCTTAACTCCAACCCGCAAAGCGAGAACCTCGTCGTCGCCACGCGCTAACAATGTTTTTGCCTGCTCCACTGCGGCATCGGTCATCGTCAAAACGGGGGGTCGTTCCATGGTCATTTTTCCTCAATCCCTACTTAACTTAGGTTAGACAATGCTGCAATTCCAAGAACTAAAACATGTTGAGTTCGACCTTAGCTGCCTCGGACATCATGTCCATGCTCCATGGTGGGTCCCATACCAGTTCAACTACGACTTCGCCCACACCTTCGACTTCCGACACCGTGCGGGCGAGGTGGCCGGGTAAGACTCCGGCGACCGGGCAACCCGGCGCAGTGAGGGTCATCTGGATATCAACCGTACCGACCATATCGATCTCATACTTATAGATGAGTCCCAATTCGTAGATATTGACCGGAATTTCCGGATCGTAAACTTCCCGCATAGCGTTGATCACTAGGTTATCCGCGGCGACGGCCACGCCATCCTCCAGGGCACCTCCTGCCCGAGCCTTACCGTCCTCATCCAACTCCGGTCCATGGAGATGGCTGAAAAGGTCATCTCCTCCATAGAAATCCATATCTGACATCACTTCATTAATTCCCTAGTTAATCGTCCGCCGCCGCAAGGTCAGCTTGCCGGCTAAGTTTTTGCATATGTTTCAACATGGCCATCATGCCCACCTGACGTTGCATTGTTAGAGCACCAAGGTTTAGGCCGCGGACGTGATCCAAAGTTAATAATCCTAGTTCACTGATGGTTAGGCCACTGAAGGATGTCGCCATCATCGTGACCAGTCCCTTGACAATGATGGCGTCGCTCTGGCCGCGAAAGTAATGCCTATCACTTTCAATTTCATGGATTATCCAGACCTTGGACATACAGCCATGCATCATATGGTCGTCATCCATGCAGTCCGCTGGGAAAGGTATTTTATCGGCCCGCTTGCCAATGTCGATGATGTATTCGAAACGACCCTCTTCGTCGAGCAGATCAAGCGCCTCCACATACTCCTGATATTGGCTTAGATCCGCCATCAGCCGAATAGCTTCCGGGCCCGTTCCAAGGCCTCTATCATGATGTCGATTTCGTCCATGGTATTGTACATAGCCAGCGAAGCTCGCAAGGTGCCGTCCACGCCCAGCCGGGCCATCAACGGCTCGGCACAATGTTGCCCCACCCGCACCGCGACGCCGAACCGATCCAATGTAGCGGCAGTGTCGAATGGATGGATTCCTTCCTGGATAAAGGACAATATGGCAGCCTTTTCAGGCGCCGTGCCAAAAAGCCTAATATCCGGCATCGCCAATAAGCGTTCGGTTGCATAGGCCAACAACGCTTGTTCATATTCCGAAATTTTATCCATGCCGATAGAGGCCACGTAGTCGATTGCAGTACCCAGACCGATGGCCTCCACGATCGGTGGCGTGCCTGCCTCAAATCGGTACGGCGGTTCCTTGAAGGTCGTTTTCTCAAACGTGACTACGTCGATCATTTCGCCGCCGCCCTGGTAGGGAGGCATTTTTGCCAGCAGATCCGCCTTGCCGTACAACACGCCAATTGCCGTGGGGCCATAGAGTTTGTGTCCGGTGAAGACATAGAAATCAACGTCAAGGTCTTGCACATCAATGGCACTGTGGACAACAGCCTGGCTACCGTCCAGTAGCACCGGAATACCCCGCTCATGGGCCAAACGGATGATATCCTTGGCCGGGGTGAAGCTGCCAAGGACGTTGGAACAATGGGTCATAGCCACCAGCTTGGTACCTTCGTCCAATAGCGTAGAGTAAGCATCTAGATCCAGCACTCCGCGATCATCGATAGGCGCGACCTGCAAATCTATTCCGAGCTCGTCCCGTAGCAGTTGCCAGGGTACGATATTGGCGTGATGTTCCATGGCCGAGATGACGATGCCATCACCCGCGCGCAAGTTAGTGCGCCCATAGGTGGCAGCAACAAGATTTATAGATTCTGTGGCGTTACGAGTGATCACCACGTTATCCTCATGGGGTGCATTGAGTAGTCGTGCGATGGTCCCACGCACCCCCTCATAACGGTCAGTAAGCGTCTGGCTCAAATAATGGGCGCCGCGATGGACGTTTGTATATTGAGTCTCCAGCACCTCTGTCATTGCATCGATTACGGAGCGGGGTTTCTGGGCTGAGGCGCCGCTGTCAAAATAAACCAGGGGCTTGCCATGAATTTGGCGGCCGAGAATGGGGAAATCCTGGCGTACTCGCCCTACATCGAAGCCGCCTTCCACATTATAGCAGGTCAAATGACTAGTTTGATTAATGTCGTTCATGCCGTCATCCAATCGGAGACCAGCTGATCCATCAAATTGCGCAGGGTCTCATCGCCAACATGTGCCAAAGTTTCGGCGATGAAAGCCGCCATCAGCATGTGGCGAGCCTCGACCTCAGGGATGCCGCGGGAGCGCAAATAGAACAGACCTGACTCGTCTAATTCCCCGGACGTGGCGCCATGACTACATTTCACATCGTCGGCCAGGATTTCCAACTCCGGTTTACTGTCGATTTCAGCTCTTTCAGACAACAACAGCGTCTTATTCAACTGATGGCCTGAAATGCGCTGGGCATCCGGGCGCACAGTAATCTTGCCTTGGAATACGCCGTGGGCTTGGTCGTCAAGTATTCCGCGATAGTCTTGCTGACTGTTGGTGGCACCAAACACGTGATCAACATTAATGGTATTGTCGCAATGCTGTGTGCCCCGCAACAGATAGATGCCGTTTAGGTCAGTCCTAGCACCCTGTCCCTGCAAGGCTAGGTGAATTTCGCTGCGTGCCAAAGCACCACCCAGGTTTAGGTCGAAATTCTCGAATTCTGAATTGTCCGCTAGTTCGCCGGCCACAGTGGCAATATGGCTGGCGCCCATGGCTTCCTGTTGAATTTTGTAGCGCTGCAGTTTTCCGCCACCGCAAACCTGGATCTCGGTCACAGCGTTCGTGAGGTATGTCGCATCGCTCGGGCCAAAATAATGTTCAACTATCGTTGCTTTGCTGTTTTCGCCCACCACGACCAGATTGAGAGGGTAGCTAGCGCCATGTTGGTTCAGAAACAGGACCTCAACTGGCGGCATCGACTCAATGCCCGGCTCTACAATCAGAACATAACCATCACGGCTCATAGCCTGGTTCAGGGCGGGCATGGGTAAATCCCTAACTGCCGCCAACTGGCCAAGTCTTGCCGACATAAACTCTGATGCCTCCTCGAGGGCCTGTGTCATACCGCACAGTCTGACGCCAGACGGCAGGTCCGCGGCGACCTCAAACAATGTGCCGTTATTGAAAATCAGTCTGCAGCTATCGGCCAAAAGGGCAGGGGGTACAATGCCGTCGGGACTGCCCTGTACATCGAATAACTGGTCTTTTATCGCCTTTAGATCAGTATATCGCCAAGCCTCCAACTTGCGGTCGGGCAGGCCGGAGGCCTTGAAACGTGCCAAGGCATCCGCTCGCATATCCAACAGCCATGGCAGATCATTGCCCGGTAAATGGCCGGCAAAATCAGTCAAGTATGTCTCGTCACTAATCACCTAGGCTACCTCGCCCAAAAATTCGCTGTAGCCTTTTTTCTCTAACTCCTGTGCCAGTTCCTTGTCGCCCGAGCGTGCGATACGGCCCTCGACCAGAACGTGGACAAAATCAGGTACAATATAATCCAGCAAACGCTGATAGTGGGTAATCACTAAAAGGGAACGGGCAGGGCCGCGCAGGGCGTTAACACCATCGGCAACGACTTTTAGGGCGTCAATATCGAGCCCGCTGTCAGTCTCATCTAGCACCGACAGAAAAGGTTCCAGCAAAGCCATTTGTAGGATTTCATTACGTTTTTTTTCGCCACCAGAGAAGCCTTCATTGACGCCGCGACGCAACATGTCGTCACTGATATTTAGGGCCGAAGTTTGTTCACGTAGCCGTTTCATGAACTGCACCGCATCCAACTCTTCTTCGC
>CAZDQC010000047.1:0-23111 GCA_964507245.1 uncultured Rhodospirillaceae bacterium | reverse complement strand
GACTTAGTGGCAATTAGTTTCGCGAAATGCATGACCGTATTATCAAGTTCGTCGTTGGACACATGCCGGTTGATTAGACCAAATCGATGGGCCGTCGGGGCGTCCATGGCCTCTCCCGTCAGCAACATTTCCATGGCGTGCTTTCGGGTGATATTGCGGCTCAGGGCCACCATTGGCGTTGAGCAGAACAAACCGATATTCACACCGGGTGTTAAGAATTTTGCGTCGTCGGTCGAGACGGCAAGATCACAACTCGCCACGAGCTGACAACCGGCCGCCGCCGCTACACCATGTACCTTTGCGATTATCGGTTTTGGACATTGCACTACGGACAACATCAACTTGCTGCATTGCTCCATTAGGTGCTGCCTCTGTTTCGTAGTTGAAAAAGAGGTGACTTCTCTAAGGTCGTGGCCAGAAGAAAATCCAGGCCCGGAACCTTCGATGATAACTAATCGGATAGACGAATTATCACGCGCTTGGTCTAGGACTGATTGCATAGCTGACATCAGTTCGCTGGACAGGCTATTGAAAGCCTTTGGCCGATTCATGGTCAGGTGGATAATTCCTTGACCCCTATCTTGGCTTAACAGGATGGGTTCATTTGCGGCCGTCATTATTCACCTCCGATGGTTACGCAATTAATATAGTGGCTTATTCAGTTAGGCCAAACCGCCGCATGGCTACCAAGGGGCATGGATGGCCGCTCCCAATAACATGGCGTATCAGACATTTGGGCCGAGTGGCGTACGGCGGTCATTTGGCCATATCCAGAATTAGATGCTTCCATAAGGTCCAATAAATCCTCCTGATCTGGGTCCTGGCAATCAAAACCGTTCTCGATTTGGCCGAGACCCTGCAACCAACGCCCCGTTCGTGCCAGGGATATGCGAATATGCCAGCTGCCGCCTTCCCGAGCCTGTCGGGCCAGGGTCGCCATGGCGGCGGCAGCCATAAAATAGCCTGACGCATGATCGAGGGCCTGGCAGGGCAGTGCGACTGGTTCATAGCTGCCCTTTGCTTCCGCCTCCGCGTGATTTATGCCACTCGCGGTTTGTACCAGGGAATCGAAACCCGCCCGAACTGACCATGGGCCCTCGTGTCCATAGGCGGTAAGGGTTACATAGATAATTCCAGGCTTGATGGCGGCAACGTCCTCGGGCGAGAAACCATACCGAGCAATACGACCGGGCCGGTAACCCTGTACAAAGATATCAGCATCGGCAATCAGGCTCCGTAGGGTTTCGGTATCTGTCTCTGTGTTGAGATCAAGGTGCGCCGACAATTTGCCCCGTCCGGCATCCGTTACCAGGGCAGGGACGGAGGGCAGATGGGGCGCCGTTAGGCGCATAACATCCGCGCCATGGGCGGCGAGGGTTCGACCGCATACGGGTCCAGCGATAATCCGCGTGAGATCCAAGACGCGAATGCCGGAGAGTGGTCTGTCAGTTTTTGTCAGAATTCGAGAAGAACAATCACCAATGCGCTCAAGAGAAATCAGTGGCTGCTTGTCGAGTGCCTTGGCTTGCGGGTGTGCGTTCCATTCTTCCCGGGTACGCATCATGGTAGCCACTAAACCACATTCTGCAATCGCATCCTCGAATTGCTGTCCCTTCCAATTGCTTAATGCTTCATTAACGGCGTCCCGATTATTTTCGCAATCCAACAGGTCCAGAATGCCATCTCTGTGATGGGCAAAATTTGTATGCAGCCTTACCCATCGCCCGTCGCCAGTTTGATAGGTGCCAGCAATTTTGTCCCATAAATTTGGCGGCGGTTTACCGTTTATGCGTTGATACCGTTCGCTG
The DNA here is from genome assembly GCA_964507245.1 of uncultured Rhodospirillaceae bacterium. Taxonomy (GTDB): domain Bacteria; phylum Pseudomonadota; class Alphaproteobacteria. Next base: position 21,303 of record CAZDQC010000047.1, on the reverse strand, counting down.
CGGAACTCGATCGCAGCGTGGCCCATATCACATTTTATTTTTTGGCGTTTGCCTGTCCGTTGATGCCAAATTTCATTGGCAGCCATAGCTGCGGTTGCAATGGCGCTTTGTGCCGCCACTCCAATTTTGAACGACGAAGGCAGGACCGGGTCGTCGCCTGTCAGCTCTAGGGCCTCGATATTATTCTGCGGCAATCGGATTTGCTCGCAGATACTCTCTAAATTACTCCGCGTCTGTTCGTCCATGGGAACAAGTATAGGGCACCGAGTGAATTTTGTTGCAAGTATATCCGCGACATTTGTTATGAAGGGGATGAGTAATACAGAGAAAATAAATGGAGGAAAATTGTGCCCCGCATACCCTACGCTAAACCTACAGACGCCAGCTTGCATCCTGATGCCGCCGCCCTCCTACCTAAAATGGCGCCTTTAAATATATTCAAAATTCTGGCTCATGGCGGCTTGGCATTTGGCGCATATACCCGTTTGGCAACCGCTTTGCTTTATAAGGGAAAATTGGATCCAATTTTACGGGAAATGGCTATCGTTCGGGCTGGAATATTGTGCGGCTCTTCATATGAAGTATTTCAGCATGAACACGTCAGCCGCAGTGTTGGCATGCCTGAGGACAAGATACAGGCCCTGAAAACCGGGTCTGATGAACCCATTTTTGATGAAACTGAAAAGATAGTTCTCCGGCTTACGGAGGAGGTAGTTAGAAACACTAAGGCAAGTGACGAAACTTTTACTGCCGCAGCTAATTTGTTCGATCATCAGGAGTTGGTGGAGCTTATTATGTGCATTGGTTTCTACGTGATGACTTCGGCTATGTTGGAAAATTTTGAAGTCGATATTGAGCCCGAAGAATTTCACAACGGCATTAACATGGCCATTAAGGGTGGAGGAAGAAGTAACTGAAGACAATTTTTGCAGTACAAATCTTCTATGCTATAGAGTGCCGCCCATTTTAGGGCAGCTAGTTATGCAAAGTGCGCGGGCGTGGCGGAACTGGGAGACGCGTCAGGTTTAGGTCCTGGTGGCTTAACGGCCGTGGGGGTTCGAGTCCCTCCGCCCGCACCACTAAATAGACGGAATAGGGGTGGTCAATAGATTTAGCCCGATCGAGCTCTTATTCCGCGGCAGCGATCCGTTCCGATGCAGGCGTGAAATTGAAACCCTTGTAGCCTTCTTCTACTACGTCATCACATATTTTACGGTAATTACCGAGGCCGCCCACATAGGGCATAAAAATTCTTGGTTTTCCGGGGATGTTGGCGCCCATATACCAGGACGCCGCCTTAGGAAATAGTGTGGTGTGAGCAACGACATTTACGTGTTCCACCCACTCATCCTCGGCTTGTAGTTCCGGTTCCATGGCCGCTAAATTTTGATTACGCATGTACTCCATGGCATCAGTGACCCATTCCACGTGCTGCTCTATTGAGACCATCATGTTGGACAGAACCGACGGGCTCCCTGGCCCAGTTATCATGAAAAGGTTTGGGAAGGCCTCGCTCATAAGGCCAAGATAGGTTCGGGGGCCAGCGTGCCATTTGTCCTTCAATTTCCCGCCGGCACGGCCCTGGATGTCCACCTTGAACAAGGTGCCGGTCATGGCGTCGAAACCGGTCGCAAACACGATGGTATCGAAGTCGTAGGATTTTTCACTGGTTTGAATGCCAGTCCGTGTTATCGACACTATTGGTGTTTGATTTATGTCTACCAGGTCGACGTTGTCCCGATTGAAGGTTTCAAAATAACGGCTGTCGACGCAAATTCGTTTGGTCCCAATGGGGTAACCTGTGGCCGCCAGAGTTTTTGCCACTTTCTGGTTTTTTACAATTCCGTGGATTTTGTCGCGTACGAACTGAGCTGCGGTGTCGTTGACTTTCGCTTCGGTCATCATGTCCCGGTAGGCTCCGAGTAATGTGGTGCCTCCTTTGGCCCAACGCTCTTCGTATATTGCCTCACGCTCCACTTCGTCCGCGCCAATCCCGGATTGATCGTTGTATTCCCCGACAACGCCTTTACTTGACTGCCGTTGCTGTTCACGCAGGGAGGGGTAATCAACCTTCCATGATTTGGCGTAGTCTTCCGTCATGGGCCCGTTTTGAGCAGGCAGGGAGTAATTTGGCGTACGCTGGAATACAGTTACATGGCCCGCCTGTTCCGCAATTACTGGGATAGCCTGGATGCCGGAGGAGCCCGTACCTATCACGGCCACGGTTTTCGATTTTAAATCTACCTCGTCATGCGGCCACGCACCCGTATGGTAGGTATCGCCTTGGTAATCATCCAGACCCGTGAAATTTGGTATTTGTGTAGTAGATATGCAGCCCGTCGCCATAATGAAGAACTGTGCCGAGACGTTTTCTTCTTTATCTGTTTTTATTGACCAGCGCTCCGTGTTCTCATCAAAATATGCGGCCACCACAGTAGTGTTGAATTCTATGTTGTGGCGGAGGTCAAAACGATCAGCTACATGATTGGCATACTTTAGAATATCAGGCTGAGCAGAGAATATTTCCGGCCAGTCCCATTCCTGTTGCAGTTCCTCCGAAAAGGAATAGGAGTACTGCATGCTTTCGACATCACACCGGGCTCCAGGATAGCGGTTCCAATACCATGTGCCACCCACGTCACTACCCGTTTCAAATACACGAAGAGAATATCCTCGATCACGAAGCCGATGAAGGAGGTACATTCCTGAAAACCCGGCTCCTACAATAACGACATCTACTTCCCGTGCGGTCATACTTCTATATCTTCCAACACATTATTCAGGCGTATCATACTATTATGGAGTTGGTTACAGATTGTTGTGCTGATTTGGCTTCGTCTTCGATGAATTTTCCATAGCAATCTAGTAGCGGAAGCAGGAAGTGAAATCAACAAGATGGTCGATGGAGTCATCATATGCGCGAAGATTTTTGAACAGCCCTCGGCCCCTACAATTGGTTTGTTCTGATGCTTTATTTGGATGTTCACCACCATTGTTCGCGGCCTATAAAACTTGCGTTGACTACGCTTTAAATCTTTTTCTAGTTTGCAAAGACAAGTGTTTGGAAATGCCGCTTCGTCAAGTATCGCACCTAATCTGGTCCGGCGTGATCGGATTACTCTGTATTTCCTTTTGCGGGCATGGATTTGCTGTGACAACATTATCTTTCGCATCCGACAACCCGAAAGAATTAGCCCGTACTTGGTCTGAATCCCGAGTCTATATACCTGGCATATCTGGACAAACTCATACAAGTTTGAATTCCTTGCCAGTTGATTTTAGGGAAGGGAAGGAGGGTCAATTCCCGTTGATTATTTATCTACATGGTTGCAACGGGTTCTGGTGGGGAACGGCTCAGCGCGCCAGATTTTTTACTCAATTAGGCTTTGCTGTCATTGCGCCAGATAGTTTTGCTCGGCACGTGAAGCCGATTAGCTGTGTGCCGAGCAAGAAAAAAGGGGGCCTCCACCGCGGTGTCCTCCTTCTACGACAGGCGGAGGCTATTTTTTCTCTATCGCGGGCACGATTGCTGCCGTGGGTCGATAAGAATGTCATTATTTTATTTGGATTTAGTGAAGGTGGGATAACGGTTGCAACCTTGAGCCCCACGCAGGCATCCGGCGTTCATGCTCGAATAATTGAAGGATGGGGCTGTCATGCAGGCTGGCCCGAATATGTGGGGATAAATGCACCGGCTTGGCAAGCCGTTCTTACGATGGTGGCAAATAACGACCCGTGGTTTCGCCGTCCTAAATTACAAGGCCACTGCGGAAAATTCCTAAAAAATAACGAAAGCCGATCGGTTGTTTATAAAAATCCGCCCTTATCAACAAGTCATGGGCTGCTTGATTATGAAGTTCCGCGCCAAGAGGTTGTAAAATTTCTTTCTGAAATTCAGTCTAAACCGTAAATAAGGTGGTGGGATGCCTTTGGTTATTTTGACGATGTAGCCCGTTAATAATTTTTTCCTTCAATTGAAACATGGTCAGCACAAGACTTTAGCCGTTTTTCTATTTCATCAAGATCGGCATTCCTATTGATCCCGACAAGTGCCAAACGGGTCAGCGTTCTTTGTTTAATTTTTTCATCAGATTTTTGAATTGAGTGGCGACGGCCGACCATTTGCAAAAGATGACTCTCAACTGACCCTTCATCGACCAGGGATACGACGCCCTTTACGCGTATCAGGTGGGAGGGCATGGTTTCCAAAGCTGCAACTAAATTCTCTCTGTGCCAGGGATTCTGATCCTCTATTGTCAGGGAATAAAAGGCATTTCCGTGGTCACGATCATAATTGTTTAGCGTTTCTGAATTCTTATGATTCCCTTTATTTGTAAAAGCCAAAAGGAATTCTAAAGGTATCGCGCCATGCTGGGTTTCGAGAATTTCGGCATCAACGCCTTGCTCTTTTATCCAAACGCGTAGGTCGGCTAATTCGTTTACATTAACCAAGTCCGACTTGTTCAAAATCAAAAGGTCTGCGGCTAAAAGCTGACGGCAAACCAACTGGCCGACAAATTTATTCCGAGATCTTGCCTTAATTGTTTCCGCATCGACGATGATGATAATCGACTGCAAAGATATCCCCGGCCATCCATCACAATATACGGCAAGCTTTGCCGGCTCCGCGACACCACTCGTTTCCAATATGATCTGGTCGGGCGGATTATCGGCATTGGTCAAATCGGCGAGGGTCGTTCCCAGGTCATCCGTAATTGAGCAACATACACAGCCGTTGCTTAGGCCGTAGGTGTTGCCCTCATGATAATCGATTAGGTCGACGTCGATATTCAAAGCCCCAAAGTCGTTTACCAAAATTGCCAGACGTTGGCCGTGTTCCTTTGAAAGTAGTTGATTAATAGTGGTTGTTTTTCCAGCTCCGAGATAGCCGCCGATAATTGTCATCGGTATATCCCTTGCTGGGATGGTCATTAGCTTTTCCCACTTTCGTATGGAGTGCCCTCGAAAACCGTGCCCCATATTGGAATATCTTTTAATTCTTCGACGGAAATCTCAAATGGATCAGCCTCAAGAACTGTGAAATCAGCTTTTTTGCCGGCTCTGATACTGCCAATTTCATGTTCCATTCCTAATATGTAGGCAGCGTTTATAGTAATTGCTTGAAGTGCTGCATTAAGGTTAATCCTTTCCTCCGGCGCAAGTATCTCACCATTTTCACTTAGCCTATTTACCGCAACCCAGGCACTATAAAGAGGTTGCGCCGGTGCCATGGTGAAATCAGAGTGCAAAGCGGTAGTGACATTATGGTGGGCCAGCGTGCCAAGCCGCGACATTTGCGATGCCCGCTCATAACCAATTGAATTTTTCCAGTAGGCATCGCCCAATTCATGAACGTAGTAAATATTACAAGAAACCAGAGCTCCTAGGTCCGCTATGCGTCGCACTTGTTCTGGCGTAGATAGACCAAAATGTTCAATCGTAAAGCGATGGTTAACGCGGGGCCGTTCCCATTGGAGTTTTTCTAGTACATCAAGTGCTAGTTCCACTCCCAGATCGCCCGTACAGTGAACGTGAATTTTGTAACCGGCATTCCAATATGTGCGCGCAAGGGACTCAAAGATTTCTGGTGGCATCAACCATTCGCCATGGTGGCCGTCAATAAAACCTGGTTCCTGGACCTGCATCAGTTCAGCAAAAAAACCACCATCAGCAAAAAGTTTCACATGATCACGGTAAAATAATCGATCGGTGTTGCGTTCAGCCCGAGTTTGAACCCATTTTAATGCATCCTCTTCGGTGCCAATACCTTCAGCTTTTCGGTTTCCCGCCGGAATCATTTGCACGCGAAACGGTGTGTCATCAGTATCTAGTATGTCGGACAACGCCTGCCATTCTTCCTCGTTGTCGAATAAACCTCCTGTAAGATCGGCAATAGTTGTTTGGCCACCGGCATGAACAGCTTTCTTGGTTAGTTCTAGTCCATGTATGAAACGCTCAGGCGCCAGCAGGTAATTGCTCATGGCGGAAGAGGCGACTGCCTTGCCAGATTCAAAAAATCGCCCTTCGTCAACGTCAATTTGAGGATGCCGCGCTAGTTCTTCTGGATCCAGATCCATCCATATCAGTGCTGCGTCATTTGCGATAATTTCGTGGTAAGACCGCTGCCACACTACAATTGGTCGTTCAGTAGAAATGGCGTTCAGGGAGGAGCGGTTCATTCGCCCATGCCAAATCTGATGATACCCCCAAGTCATCAAGGGCTCTAGGGGATCACTTAAGCTGTTCTCAATTTCCTTTAGGCGGTTAAAATAGGCGTTGTGACCCCGAACGGGAGGCACGACCCTGTCTGGCAACCTCCATTCCATTGCTGTGATGAAATGCATAGGCAACAGAATAGCTGCCATTGACGGATGTAAATGGGGATCGATGAAGCCCGGAAACAAGAATTTATCCTGAAATCGATCGTCAATGCGATATGGGTGTCCTTCGAGCCATGGACGCAAAGATTCTAGTGTGCCGACTTCAATAATCATACCATCACGAACGGCCACCGCAGTCGCATTTGGCTGCGGCAAGTTCATGGTATGTATTTTTGCAGTAGTAAATACTGTTATTTCGCTCATAGATTATTCCTGCAAGTAATCGTCATGGCATTGAATTTATCAATGGTTAGAACCGCAACAATTCAAATAAACCAAAATTTCACAAGTAACCAATCGCTATCTAGCATTGATTTTTTTGAGCAAATCAAGCCTCAACTATTTGGTTTGTGCTCGCTCTGTCATGGGCTAGAGTATGAACAGGAATAATCCCAACAAATCCAGGTTTATAGGATTTGGACAATTTGATGGATATTATTCTATTCTGCTGACTTCGAAGTTTGGCATCGTTGAGACGGGGACGGAGAACAACTATGAAAATTACAAAAATGCTCACCAGCACCGCGCTGGTGTTAATTTCTGCTGCATTATTTGCGCCTTCTGTTCAGGCTGCGCCAAAGAAAGGTGGGACAGCGACAATTATCGCGACGGTCAATCCACGCCATTTTAACGCGGCGGTGCAATCAGGTGTTGCGACCATGGAACCGGGCGCGCAGCTTTTCGCAACGTTGCTACGCATTGATAGGGATTTTAAAACCCATCCCTATTTAGCAAAAAGTTGGAAGATTTCTGACGACGGCAAAACCGTAACTTTGAATATGATCAAGGGTGCAAAATTCCACGATGGTCATGACATCACATCAGAAGATGTGGCCTTTAGTTTAAAAGCAAATCGAGACAATCATCCCTTTAAGGCAATGTTTTCGCCGTTGGCCGAGGTTCAAACGCCAGATGCGCATACGGTGATCTTGAAGTTGAAACAGGCGCATCCGGCATTGCACTTGGCATTGACGTCGCCATTATCCCCAATAATTCCGAAACATATTTATGGTGACGGCCAGAATATAAAGAAACATCCGCGTAACACTAAGAATGTTGTTGGTTCTGGCCCATTTATGTTGAAAGAATTCAAGCGCAAAGAACATTTAATTCTAACCAGAAACGATAACTATTTCCGAAAAGGCAGGCCATATCTGGACAAAATTGTTTACCAAAATTTTGGGCAGGTTGCGAGCCAGGTCATTGCCATGGAAGAAGGCAAGGCCGACTTAATCGGTTGGATGAGTTCTACGCGCACCTTGGCGCGCCTCAAAAAATCAAAACACTTGGCGCAAAATAAAGATCACTATGTAGCTATTGGACCTAACAACTGGCTTGCCTTTAATCTACTACGCAAACCGTTAAGTGATGTTCGGGTCCGTAGGGCAATTGCTTTTGCCATAGATCGCAAATTCATCACTAATGTTTTGATGTCTGGTTTTTCTGGGCCGTCTACAGGGCCAATCGTACCCGGAACTCCGTATTATACGGACCAAGTAGAACATTATGATCTTGATTTAAAGCGTGCCAATAAAATTTTGGATGATGCAGGTTACGCACGCAAATCGGACGGCATGCGATTTGACTTAACGGTTGATTACCTTCCATCCCCGCGTATTGATGAATATCAAAAGGCGCTGGCCGAATACATGAAGCCACAATTGAAGAAAATTGGCATCAACGTGATCGTTCGAACAGCAGCTGGATTTCCAGCGTGGGCTAATTTTGTCCGTAACTACGATTTCGACATGACCATGGACGTGCCTTTCAACTGGGGTGATCCGGTCATTGGAGTACATCGCACCTATATTTCGTCTAATATTAAAAAGGGTGTGATATGGTCAAACACACAAAATTATTCTAATTCGAAAGTCGACGACATACTGAAACGAGCTGGCGTTGCTTTAGATCAAAGCAAGCGTAAAGCTCTATATCATGAGTTTCAGAAAATCGTTGTTGATGAGGTCCCGGTATATTGGATCAACGTTATCCCCTATCATACCGTTTATAACAAAACGACCCTGAGCGGCGTGCAGAATACGGTATGGGGTATGGCGCACCCAATGGATGAAATCTACAAACTTAAATAAGTTCAGTATTGTAATTATACCAGGGGTCGGCATTTCGCCGACCCCTGCACTTTTTGGCGATCCTGAAGACAACTCGCAATCAAAATGTGTGGCGAGAGGATAGACCATTGTTGAGCTTTTTAATCTTTGCCGTACAACGCTTATTCAACGCCATAGGCCTTTTGCTCGCTGTTGTGGTTTTGAATTTTTTACTCATCCAAATGGCGCCAGGGAGCATCGTAGACACCATAGCCGGCGAAATGGGCGGAATTTCGCAAGAGCTTATGGACAAGATCCGGGCTGATTATGGTCTGGACAAACCGGTCCACGAACAATTATGGCTATATATTTCAAATATCCTACACGGCAACCTGGGGTACTCATATTTTTATGATGTCCCAGTAATCGAGCTAATTTGGGAAGCGCTGCCACAAACGCTTCTGCTGGTGATTACGTCACTTAGTCTCGCACTTGTAATTGGTACTATTTGTGGGGTCATCGCAGCACGGCGCCCAAATGGTAAATTCTCTTATTTCATTACGGTATTGGCATTAGTGGGCTTTTCTGCGCCGGTTTTCTGGACAGGATTTATGCTCCTAATAGTATTTGCATCGCTAATCCCAATTTTTCCGCCAGCAGGAATAGTACTACCAAGTTTGCAGCCGGGAACTTTGGAATATGTACTGGATATTTTGCACCACATGGTCTTGCCTGTGGTGTCGTTGTCGTTGATATATTTGGCGTTTTATTCCCGCTTAGCCAGAGCCAGCATGCTGGATGTACTGGGCTCGGATTATATACGCACCGCACGCGCCAAAGGCTTGAGTAATTTGGTGGTAACTTACAAGCATGCCTTGAGAAACGCTCTAATTCCAATTGTCACAATTGCTGGGTTGCAGTTTGCCCAGATATTTTCTGGTGCGGTGCTGGTCGAAGCCGTTTTCACCTGGCCGGGCTTGGGCACGGTTGCATTGGAATCGATACTCCGTCGCGATGGGCCAACCATTCTCGGTGTTTTGCTCCTTTCCTCTATGGTCGTAGTCGTTTTTAACCTTTTGACTGACCTGACCTATAGCTTGCTGGACCCACGTATTCGCGTGGGCGCGAAATCGTGAAGTTAGTGTGTGCTTTATTATGAAAAAACCTCAAAACAGCAATCAAACCACGCCCCCGTCAGCCTTCAGCGCCGAGATTGAAATTGCTAAAATAGAACACCCTCTTATCGAAGCTGGGCGTATGTTTGTACGGAACGTTTCCGCTGTTGTTGGCTTCCTTATGTTGATTGCCATTATTATTCTTACCCTTGTCGTGCCCCATTTTTATAGCGTTGATCCCTTTGATATGGTCTGGAGGCCCTTATCTCCACCGGGAACTGAAACAGTTCTGTTTGGGACCGACTACTTAGGACGCGACATCCTTGCCGGCATCATTCATGGCGGCAGGGCGACGTTAGCTGTGGGCGGGTCGGCAGCCTTGCTTACGGTTGTGATAGGTATTTCAGTTGGCTCTCTTGCCGGTTACTACGGCGGTTGGGTGGATGAAATCCTAATGCGGGTGACGGAATTTTTTCAGGTATTGCCAACATTGCTCTTCGCCATGGTAATCGTTGCTTTATTCCGACCATCGGTTGTGACTGTGGCCGTTTCAATCGGCGTTGTCAGTTGGACTGCTGTGGCGAGGCTAACACGTTCCGAATTCTTACGCATTCGCAGTCTCGATTATGTGAGAGCATCTCGATCCATTGGTTCCCGCAATGCGCGGATAATTTGGATGGTGATTCTGCCGAATGCAATGCCGCCATTGGTGGTGCAGTCGGCACTTACGGTTGGTATTGCAATATTATTTGAGGCAGGTCTAAGTTTTCTCGGCCTTTCGGATCCAAATGTTATGAGTTGGGGTTTTATGATAGGTTCATCGCGCGATTATTTAATGGATGCCTGGTGGACGGTAACGATCCCCGGCATATTCATTTTTCTGACAGTACTCTCGGTGAGTTTGATCGGGGATGGGCTGAACGACGCAACGAACCCAAAACTAAGAGACCGGTAATTTGAGCAAACCACTGCTCCAAGTTGAAGCTTTACGGGTTGAATTTAATACCCGTGACGGTGTTGCTCGGGTAATTGACGATCTAGATATTTCGCTCAACTCAGGTGAAATTCTCGGGATCGTTGGTGAATCCGGTTGTGGCAAAAGTATGACGGCCCTGTCCATAATGGGGCTCGTGCCCACACCACCGGGTCGAATTGCTAGTGGAACGATACGTCTAGCCGGCGAAAATTTGGTACAGGCCAGCGAGCAACGTCTACGCCAAGTCCGTGGTAACGAAATTTCCATGATTTTTCAGGAGCCTATGACCAGTCTTAACCCGGTCTTTTCTATTGGCGATCAGATCGCAGAAACGGTCATGCTTCATGAGAAACGACGCAAGCAGGATGCCTGGGACTGGGCTGTTGAAATGCTTGAAGCTGTTGGCATTCCTGATGCGGAACAAAGAGCATATGAATATCCACACCAAATGTCTGGAGGGATGCGCCAGCGGGTGATGATTGCAATGGCCCTAGCCTGTCAGCCAAAAGTGTTGATAGCTGATGAGCCAACGACGGCACTTGACGTCACAGTGCAAGCTCAAATTTTCGATTTATTGAAGGAATTACGGGAACGAACTGGTGCCGCCATTATTTTGATTACGCATGATATGGGCGCGATCGCCGAAATGACGGAACGCGTTGTTGTAATGTATGCGGGACGGAAGGTGGAAGATGGTCCCGTGGATGAAATCCTTGCCGCACCACGCCACCCCTACACGTTGGGCTTGATCGCCTGTGTGCCGCATCTTAGCCTTAAGGTCGCCTCTGAACGGCCTCTATTGGTGGAAATTCCAGGGATCGTCCCATCTTTAACTCAGATCGGCAAAGGCTGCCCTTTCGCGCCACGTTGTAACCAAGTAATGGATAAATGCCGCCAGGACATGCCTCCACGGCGCGAAGTATCCACGCAGCATTCTGTTGCCTGCTGGCGCGTTGAACAAGAAGGGGTCGTGGCGTGAATAATGAACCCTTGTTGTCTGTTCAAGATTTAAAGGTCCATTTTCCTCTCAAACGAAAATTTTTGATTGGCAAACGTTCGGTAGTGCATGCGGTTGACGGCGTTAGTTTAACCATCAAGCGGGGCACCACATTCGGGATTGTCGGGGAGAGCGGATCAGGCAAAACCACGACCGCCTTGGCAGTAATGCGGCTTGTGCCGATTACTGCGGGCACGATAGATCTCAATGGCATCCAAATACACGAATTGGAAAACGACGACCTCCGAAAAGTGCGGCAGCACATGCAGATCATCTTCCAGGATCCATATTCCTCACTTAACCCGCGCGTACGTGCTGGGGCCATAATTCGTGAACCAATGGATCTTATGAATGTGGGCGCTGTTTCTGAACGAGATGATGAGGTCAGGCGATTGATGAGTGCCGTCGGTCTGCGTGCAGAGCAACGAGCGTTATTTCCGCATCAATTTTCCGGCGGCCAACGGCAACGAATTGGTGTTGCGCGCGCTTTAGCTTCTCGCCCTAATCTTGTGGTTTGTGATGAGCCGGTATCTGCTTTGGATGTGGCCGTCCAGGCACAGGTACTGAATCTTCTACGCCGGTTGCAGGATGAATTAGGCCTGACCTACTTGTTTATTTCCCACGATTTGGGTGTTATCCAATATATGTGTGACGAGATCGCGGTGATGTATCTAGGTCAGGTCGTTGAACATGCCGACCGAATTTCATTATTCACAGAGCCTCTACATCCCTATACCTGGGCTTTGTTATCAGCAGTTCCATCAGCCGACCCGGCAACCCGAGACAGGGCGGATCGGGTCCGCCTCAAAGGAGATCCTCCCAGTGCTATTGATCCACCGACTGGCTGCCGTTTTGCTTCACGTTGCCCTTTTTCTCAGGCAATTTGCTCTCAAGACACTCCCCCCCTACGGCACATAAAGGGTGGCCATGCCGTGGCCTGTCATTTGGTCAGCGATGATGGGGTGCCACCGCAGCGCCTGAACTAAATTTGTACCCGCACTGGAGCTAAGTGATGCGATTGATACTGGCGATGATGCGTCACGAAACTAATACATTTTCGCCTATCCCTACCCCGTTACGCGCCTTCGGTCCGAAGTCGGGCGAACAGGCTATCAGTATTTATCGTAGTACGAATAATCCGTTAGCAGCCTACATCGACATTGCGGAACGGGAAGGGGCCGAATACATCGTCCCCTTAGTAGCCAACGCCAGCCCATCCGCGCCAGTAGATCAGGAAGCTTTTGATCAAATGGCCGATGCTATTTGTGATGCTATAAAGAAGGGTTGTGACGGCGTGATGCTCGATTTGCATGGTGCTATGGTGACCGCAGAATATAATGACGGCGAAGGTGAACTATTACGCCGTATTCGTGGTATAGCACCAGATATACCGATTGCTGTGTCATTGGATTTCCACACAAATCTTTCTGCCGAAATGGTGGCTAACGCCACGGTCATCACCGGCTATTGCACCTATCCTCACATCGACATGGAAGAAACTGGGCGTCGCGCCGGAGAGACCTTAATCAGGGCCATGAAGGGTGAAATTAATCCGGTTATGTTGTGGCATTCATTGCCAATGCTAACACATATGCTGTGCCAAACCCCGCTCGAACAACCGATGAAGGACATTATGAACCGAGCAAAAGCTGCGGAGGCTTCAGGAGACATTTTGAACGCTTCTATTTTTGGCGGCTTTCCCCTAGCCGATATTCCCCATGTCGGATTGAGTGGTGTCGTCGTTGCGGACAGTGACGTCCCTGTCGCCGGGCGCCTTCTGGATGAACTCATGGCAATGGCCTGGGAGAGACGTGAGGGATTTGTTTTCGATATCGAGCCTGTAGAAATTTCCCTAGAACGTGCAAAGGAATTAGATAACGGTCCAACAATACTAGTTGATCATGGTGACAATTGCGGTGCCGGTGGTCCCCAGGACAATATGGAAGTACTGGAAAAGGTCTTGCAATTGGGATTGGAGGACGTGGTGGCCGGACCCTTCTGGGATCCAGATAGTGTAGCACAAATGCTGGATGCCGGTATCGGGACAGAGGTGACTGTGCAGCTTGGCGGCAAAACGGATAGTCCCGCGATTGATCTGTCGGGTCGCCCAATAACAGTAAGCGGCACGGTAACGTGTCTTACAGATGGGCGGTTCGTTGTGACGGGGCCGATGGCGACCGGCAGTCCTATGAACCTTGGACGAACAGCGGTGTTACGATCAGGCGGGGTAGATATAATGGTGTCGGAACGTCGCCATGAGCCCTTCGACACTGGCTGTTTCACTCACGCCGGGATCGATCCAGCCACAAGGCGGTATATTTTGATTAAATCCAGACAACATTTTCGGGCAGGTTTTGATCCAATTGCAAAAAACGTAATCTTACTTGCTGGAGCAGGTGTTTGCAGTTCGGATTATAGTATGTTCGACTTTAGGAACCTGAGACGTCCGATTTATCCACTAGACCCAGATGTCTCGCGTAACGCCTGAGGGCTTTCATTGTCAGAACTAAAAATTTGCTCCAGCGCATTGTGGGCTGGTCAAGACAGCTGAATTATCCTATTTGGGGCAAAACGTGACCATTTTTTTACGAACGAAGCAGGAATTTTTATGCAAGTTAACGAAACCCTGTCCGAAGGCCTGAAGCGCGAATACAAGGTGGTGGTAGAGGCTGCCGCTATGGAGGCCAAAGTCACCAGCCGTCTCACAGATCTAGCAAAACAAGTGCAAATGCCTGGTTTTCGCCGTGGGAAAGTGCCGGTGAAAATACTAAGAAAGACTTACGGTAAACAATTATTGGGTGAAGTGCTGGAGCAAACTGTTAACGAGGCAACGACGGAAACCATTGAAAAAAACGAACTGACGCCGGCCATGCAACCAAAGATCGAAGTCATTTCTTTTGATGAAGGCTCGGACCTGGAATATACGATTCAGCTCGAAGTGATGCCAGAATTCGAACCTATGGATTTCGGAGCTATTTCATTGGAGAAGTTAGTGGCTGATGTTGACGACAGCCAAATTGATGATCGCGTAAAATCTATCGCCGAACAATTCAAAGAATTCACTGAAGCTGCGGAAGGCCAGGAAGCTCAAAATGGCGATACTGTCATCATCGACTTCAAAGGCCGTATCGATGGCGAGGAATTCGAGGGCGGTAATGCAGAAGAGCACGGTTTAGAATTGGGATCCAACAGATTTATTCCTGGTTTCGAGGAACAATTAGTTGGCGCTAAGAAGGGTGATGAAAAAGCCGTCACAGTGACTTTTCCCGCAGAATATCAGGCGGAGCATCTCGCTGGTAAGAAGGCAGAATTTGCTGTAACCGTACGGGAAGTAAAAGTGCCGTTACCGGTGACCATAGACGATGCCTTGGCTGAAAAACTTGGCCTGGAAAATTTAGAGGCACTGAAGACAGCAGTGCGCGAGCAAAGCGAAAAGGACTTTGCCGTGGTGACGCGGACTAAATTGAAGCGCGAGCTGCTGGATTCCCTGGCGGAAAACCAAGACTTTGAACTTCCTCCGACCCTACTCCACAGCGAGTTCGAACAGAATTCCACCCACGTGGAAGAGGATCTGAAGCGTCAGGATAAAACTATTGAGGACCTAGATAAGAAAGAAGACGAAGCTAAAGCGGAATACCGTGATATTGCCGTTCGCCGTGTGCGTCTGGGCTTACTGTTGTCAAAGGTAGGACAGGAAAATAATTTGACGGTCACGCAAGATGAAGTAAACCGGGCTATGGCGGAGCATGCGCAAAACTTCCCCGGTCAGGAACAGAAAATTTTTGAACTTTACCAGTCTAATCCGGAAATGCGGACGCAACTGGAAGCACCTATCATGGAAGACAAAGTGGTTGATTTTATTTTGGAAATGGCCCAGGTGAATGAAAGTAAGGTTAGTGTCGAGGAACTCTTGGCCCAAGACGAGGAAGATGAATCCGAGCCCAATGGTGAGGTCGATGCCGATGTTAAAGAGGCGAAAGAATAGTCAATTAGCTAAGTGAGGCATTAAAGCCAAATGAGCGATCCTAATGACATCTACATGAACACCCTCGTTCCCATGGTGGTGGAACAAACTAATCGCGGCGAACGGTCCTACGACATCTATTCAAGACTATTAAAAGAACGGATTATTTTCGTAGTTGGACAAGTGCATGATGTCATGGCGTCACTAGTGACAGCTCAGTTGTTGTTTTTGGAAGCAGAAAGTCCCAAGAAGGATATCTTTCTGTACATCAATTCTCCAGGTGGCGCCGTGACCTCCGGCTTAGCAATTTATGACACCATGCGCTACATCCGACCTGAGGTTTCGACATTGTGTACGGGCCAGGCCGCGTCCATGGGGTCCTTGTTGTTGACTGCAGGCACGGCTGGAAAGCGTTTTAGCCTGCCAAATGCACGGATCATGGTGCATCAGCCTTCTGGTGGATTTCAGGGTCAAGCCACGGATATCGAAATTCAGGCCCGAGAGATCATCGAATTGCGAGCCAGGTTAAATCAGATTTACGTGGAGCATACGGGCCAGGAATTAGATTTCATCGAAAAGGCTATGGATCGCGATACATTCCTCACCGCGGATAAGGCCAAGGAATTTGGCTTGATTGACGATGTGGTGCAACAACGCGTAGTAGACGTTGAAGACGATGATAATTCTGGTACGGACTCTGATGAAAGTACAAGAGATTAGACTTCCAATAGAGAACGTGGCGGCAATCTTGGCAATTCCCTAAATGAAATTGTTGATCGCCGGGCCGCTATGCATGGTCCAATATGGAACATGCGGAGATCCAAATGGCCACGCCATGTCCATTATATAGCCGTGTGTGAGTATCATTGACCCGGTGCCTGGTCTCTGATACTGCGTTAATAGTGTGTTTTTTTATGGCGTGGAACTAGCCAGTTATTTGGTGCCGCTGGGTTGGCAGAAAACTTCGGTCCGTTCGGCAATGTTGAGCAGGGGTGAAAATGACGAAGCTTAGCGGCGGTGATTCAAAAAACACACTGTATTGTTCCTTCTGCGGTAAATCTCAGCACGAGGTGCGCAAACTTATTGCCGGACCCACCGTGTTCATCTGCGATGAATGCGTTGAATTGTGTATGGACATAATCCGAGAAGAAAATAAATCGACTTTGGTTAAGGCAGACGATGGTGTTCCAACACCGCAGGAAATCTGCGATGTACTGGATGATTATGTGATTGGTCAGGCACATGCCAAACGCGTGCTTTCTGTCGCCGTGCATAACCACTACAAGCGCCTGAACCATGGCAAAAAAAACAATGACATCGAAATAGCAAAATCCAATATTCTACTGGCAGGTCCCACGGGTTGCGGTAAAACCTTGCTGGCGCAGACCTTGGCGCGGATAATTGACGTACCGTTCACCATGGCCGATGCCACAACGCTGACAGAAGCGGGTTATGTAGGCGAAGACGTCGAAAATATTATTCTGAAACTGCTGCAAGCTGCTGACTACAACGTGGAACGAGCCCAACGTGGAATTGTCTATATTGACGAAGTCGACAAGATCAGCCGCAAGTCAGATAATCCTTCGATTACCCGTGACGTTTCCGGCGAAGGCGTCCAACAAGCCCTGCTGAAGATTATGGAAGGCACAATAGCCTCCGTGCCACCGCAAGGTGGACGCAAGCATCCGCAACAGGAATTTTTGCAGGTAGATACGACAAATATCTTGTTCATTTGTGGCGGCGCCTTTGCGGGTTTGGAAAAACTGATTTCCGACCGGGGACAAGGAACATCGATTGGCTTTGGCGCTGATGTGAGGGACCCTGACGATCGCATGACCGGAGAAATTCTACGCGATGTCGAGCCGGAAGACCTTTTAAAATTCGGCCTTATTCCTGAGTTTGTAGGCCGTCTTCCCGTGGTTGCCACTTTGGAAGACTTGGACGAGGAAGCCCTGGTAAAGATTTTGACCGTGCCGAAAAACGCTTTGGTCAAGCAATATCAACTGTTATTCGGAATGGAAGATACCAAATTAGCTTTCTCAGAGGACGCGCTACATGCGATTGCCTGCAAGGCCATTGCCCGCAAAACCGGTGCTCGTGGGCTGCGTTCAATTATGGAAAATATTCTTTTGGACACCATGTATGATTTACCGTCCGAGGAAGGGGCGGAAGAAGTGGTAATCAACGGTGAGGTCGTTGCTGGTCGTGCCCAGCCGCTTTACATTTATGCCGACCGGCAAGATGACGTTGGAACTGGGGCATAAGCGGAGCCGATGCGCCAGGCGCAAACTTAATGGTATTTGTTGGTCCGATGCTGTTAACCCTTGACCTTGAGGCAGTCAAACGCCATCTCTTATTCGGTCGGTCGTTAGCCATGAGGCAAACATATCCCGAATCAACATTCGGCGATGATGGGCAGTCATTGCGAATACATCAGCCGTCACTTAATGGCCCTAGCTGACAGGGCATACAGTACAAGGTTTAGAATGAACGAATTTACAAAGATTGCGACCTACCCGATTTTGCCGTTGCGAGATATTGTGGTTTTCCCCTACATGATTGTACCGCTATTCGTGGGCCGTGAGAAATCTGTACGTGCGTTGGAAGATGTCATGAGTGATGACAAGCAAATTTTGCTTGTCACCCAAAAAAATGCGTCACAAGACGACCCAGGCCACGATGATATTTATGAGGTCGGCACAATTGCCTCCGTATTACAATTACTAAAATTGCCGGACGGCACCGTAAAGGTGCTGGTGGAGGGTGGCGCCCGAGCACGGATCACCGCTTATACGGCTAAAGAGGCTTTTTTCGAGGCCCAAGGAGAACTAGTAGACGAAGAGTCGGCCGTTGGAGAGGATGCAGAAGCCTTGGCTCGTACCGTTACCACGCAATTCGAACAGTATGTCAAATTGAATCGCAAAATCCCGCCCGAAGTTTTGGTTTCGGTCAACCAGATTGAGGAACCCGCAAAATTAGCGGATACCGTAGCCTCGCATTTAGCGCTAAAGATCCCGGATAAACAAGATTTGCTGGAAATCTCATCCGTTCGTGAACGCCTTGAGCGTGTCTATTCTTTGATGGAAGCTGAAATCGGGGTTATGCAAGTTGAAAGGAAAATTCGGTCCCGTGTAAAACGCCAGATGGAGAAGACCCAGCGGGAATATTATTTGAACGAACAGATGAAGGCGATCCAGAAGGAACTGGGTGAAGCTGAGGAAGGCCGAGACGAACTGCAAGAGCTCGAAGACAAGATCAAAGACACTAAGCTCAGTAAAGAAGCACGAGAAAAGTCTACGGCAGAGTTGAAAAAACTGCGCAACATGAGCCCTATGTCCGCCGAGGCCACGGTGGTCCGCAACTATCTAGATTGGATGTTGTCAATTCCTTGGAAAAAGCGCTCCCGAATTTCCAAAGATTTGGACCGGGCTCAGCGCATTCTCGACGAGGACCACTATGGCCTAGAAAAGGTCAAGGAACGTATTCTTGAATACCTCGCTGTGCAGAACCGGACAAACAAAGTAAAGGGTGCAATATTGTGCTTAGTGGGACCGCCGGGGGTGGGCAAGACCTCGCTGGGCAAATCAATAGGACGAGCTACGGGCCGAGAATTCGTCCGAATGTCATTGGGGGGAGTGCGAGACGAAGCCGAGATTCGCGGGCATCGCCGCACATATATTGGTTCTATGCCTGGTAAGATTATCCAAGGCATGAAAAAGGCCAAGCGCAGCAATCCCCTTTATCTCTTGGACGAAGTTGACAAAATGGGTGCTGATTTTCGTGGTGATCCCGCTTCAGCGTTATTAGAAGTCCTCGACCCGGAGCAAAACAATACCTTTAATGATCATTATCTGGAGGTGGACTACGACCTATCAGACGTTATGTTCGTTACTACGGCTAATACTTTGCGCGTGCCGCAACCTTTGCTGGACCGTATGGAGGTCATCCGCATATCCGGCTATACCGAGGATGAAAAGGTCGAAATCGCGCGGAGGCATTTGATTGGCAAGGTGGTCAAGGAGAGTGGCCTAAAAAAAACGGAATGGTCGATATCAGATGGCGCGCTACGTGACTTGATTCGTTATTACACGCGGGAAGCCGGCGTCCGGAACTTGGAACGGGAATTGGCAAATTTAACCCGCAAGGCGGTACGGGATATCGTTCAGAAGAAACTTGACAGTGTGAAAGTGGGCCGGCGAAATTTGGGGAAGTATGCCGGAATACACCGATTCCGCTATGGCGAAATTGAAATTGAAGACATGATTGGCGTCGTCACCGGACTAGCCTGGACGGATGTTGGTGGTGAGCTACTTACAATTGAATCTCTAGTTTTGCCTGGTAAAGGCAATATGAAATACACCGGAAAACTGGGCGATGTGATGCAAGAATCAATCCAAGCCGCGGCTAGTTACGTTCGTGCTAGGGCGATAGATTTTGGGATAAAGCCGAAGGTGTTTGAGAAACGTGATATTCACGTGCATGTACCAGAAGGTGCAACGCCAAAAGATGGTCCATCTGCTGGCGTTGCCATGTGTGTTTCAATTATTTCTACATTAACTCGGATTCCTATTCGCCGGGATATTGCGATGACCGGCGAAATTACCTTGCGGGGGCGTGTCCTGCCAATTGGTGGGTTGAAGGAAAAACTTCTGGCTGCTTTGCGCGGTGGAATTAAAACTGTTCTGATCCCTAAAGAAAATGAGAAAGATCTGGCAGAAATTCCAGAAAATGTGAAGAAAGACCTAGAAATCATTGCAGTTACTAACCTCGATGAAGTGATAGAACATGCCTTTGTCACCCGGCCTGTCGCGATCGATTGGCCGGAATTTGAGGATGAAGATGAAATTAAGGTATCCGAAAGTAAGGAAAGCGATAGTGTCGTAACCCATTGAGCGCCAGTGTAGGGCGTGATTTTGTGTTAGTAGGTGGAAAATAATAGAAAAATAATGAAAAACCGCGTTTGACTTAGTTTTTCCTTTTGACCGTTCCCCTCCACGCGCCTACACTTCTTTGATCCTAAAACGTCAAAATCGAAATTAGCAGTGACAATTGGTTAACAACAATCATGTAATAAGGGGGCGCACGTGAACAAAAATGACCTAATCGCCGCCGTCGCGGCATCAGCAGGTCTTTCCAAAACCGACGCAACGCAGGCGGTGGAAGGTGTCTTCAATACGATTTCCGGTACTTTGAGCGGTGGGGGGGAAGTTCGCCTTGTGGGCTTCGGAACCTTTAGCGTTTCAACACGAAAGGCTAGTATGGGACGAAATCCACGTACTGGTGAAGCAATTCACATACCAGAGACCAAGCAGCCGAAGTTTAAAGCAGGCAAGGGTCTCAAGGATGCTGTAAATTAGTTTCCAACGTTACTTCTGGTGAATAGTCCGCACCTTTGGGGCGCCAGGCAATATAATGAATACCGGTCACACTGTGGCCGGTATTTTTTTGGCATGTCGGCTAGACAGAAATACTGATAATGGCCGGATTTTACTGTAGTCGTAGATCCCCCTTACTTGGAGTTGGCAGCCTTAATGTCCGACGCAGCTTCGGACCGGCGCCGTGAACAGATGGCGTAATTTATTTGGAGTTAAGATAAATGTAGCTTGATCGCCTTGCTAGAAATTCAGCCTAGCCGTTTTTAACACAGGCGTAGATGGTTGCAGCGAATGCTGGCGGTCAAAGGGTCCTATCGTCTGTTAATTCAGTAATTAGAATATTTGTTTTAGATTTTTATAGTAGAATTCGGAATTTTGTGATCCGTATTGATTTTCGTATAGGCATTTGACGAAAAATGCAGCTTTTGCCTCCTCCTTACTTGGCGGA
>CAZDQC010000046.1:0-23389 GCA_964507245.1 uncultured Rhodospirillaceae bacterium | reverse complement strand
ATTTCCGATTGCTTCTGTGCAACCGCCAGCAGCACCGTACGCTCCCGATCGGCAGTAGCCGTAATCTTCTGACTACGCTCGGCCCCTTCTGCCCGAATCTCCGTGGCAATCCGTTTTCGTTCCGCACGCATTAAATCATATACCGCCTGGCTATTTGCTTCCGGCAAATCAGCGCGCTTGATACGAACGTCGACAATTTCAATACCCAGCTTGGTGGCTTCGTCGTTCACCAAGTCGCGAATTTCATGCATTAGTTTATTGCGCTCGCCTGATAGCATAACTTCAAGTTTCACCCGACCAATGACGTTCCGGATACTCGAATTCACAATGGGGGCCATGCGATTGCGGGCTGTCACCTCGTTGTTCACGGTTTGATAGAATTTCAAGGGGTCGTTGATGCGGAAGCGGGCATAGGCATCCACCACAATCCGCTTCTTGTCGGCCGCCACGGCTTCGACGGGCGGGGCGTCAAAGTCCAAGATGCGCTTTTCCATGAATTGCACGTTCTGAACGAACGGCGTCTTGAAATTTAGGCCCGAATCCTGGACCGTTTTGATGGGGTTGCCAAACTGCAGGACAAGGGCCTGTTGGGTTTCATGAACGGAGAACACGCTGCTATAACCGAGGATCCCCAAGATCACCAGAAGGACGGCGATAATTGTTGCTAGGCTCCGTTTCATCAGTTTTCTCCCCGGCTTCGGTTTGATTGCTTCTGCAATTCGGGTAGGGGTAGGTAAGGCAGGACGCCCTGGCTGCCGCCCTCGTTATCAATGACGATCTTGTTTGTGCCCTGCATGATGCTTTCCATGGTCTCAAGATAAAGCCGTTTTCGGGTCACATTCGGGGCTAGGCGGTATTCATTTTGAATAGCCAGATAGCGGGAAACCTCGCCCTCGGCCTGAGCTACGGTCTGGTTTTTGTAGCCTTCGGCTTCCTGAAGAATGCGTTCCGCCTCGCCGCGGGCACGGGGCAGAATATCGTTTGCGTAAGCCTGCGCCTCATTCACCAGACGCTCCTCATCAGCGCGCGCTGCCTGTACGTCCCGGAAAGAATCAATCACTGCTGCCGGTGGATCGGCCTTAGCCAGTTTTACCTGGGTCACCACAATTCCCGACTGGTATTCATCCAGCGTTTTTTGCATTAGGTCCAAGGTTTGTCGTTCAACTTCATTCCGGCCTTCGGTTAGCACGTCATCAATTTTTGAGCGACCGACAACCTCGCGCATGACACTTTCCGAAACCGCTTTAACCGTGTTTTCGGGCCGCTGGATATTAAACAGGAATTTGCCCGCATGACTGATTTGCCACAAAACCGTAAAGTTGATGTCGACAATATTCTCATCGCCAGTCAGCATCAGGCTTTCTTCGGGAAGGTCTCGCAGGGCCGACGAGCGGCCAAAATCACCGGAACTTTGAAACCCGACTTCAACCCGATTAACACGGGTCACTTTCGGCGTAAGTGCGGATTCAATGGGAGACGGCAAGTGATAGTGAAGGCCCGGGCCTGTGTCCTCCACGTATTTCCCAAAGCGTAAGACCACGCCCTGCTCGTCCGGACCGACCCGGTAGACACCCGTGAAACCCCAGGCAACCAGCAACACCAAGATGACCAGAAGGATGCCTTTACCGCCCCAACGGCCGCCTGGCAGCGCGCCTTTGAAGCGGTCCTGCCCCTTGCGCAGTAACTCTTCTAAATTTGGCGGCTGTGCACCGCCGCCACCGCCACCGCCTTGTCCCCATGGGCCACGGCCACCACCTTGCCAACCGCCGCCGCCATTACCACCGCCTTGATTGCTCCACGGCATAAAATTCTCCGCTTCATAAATTAATCATCAAAGTCATCACAATACTCAGCCAGGCACTTTGCCAAGACCACCTGAAACGCTATATGACACCTTGCGGCCTCGGGCGCAACGGATGTGGCGTTAAGTTGGTCGGGCAATATATTATGAGGGTTTACAGATGGCACGGGTAACGGAAGATCAGGTTCAAGAGGCATTGCGGCGCGTCGGCGACCCGGCAC
Source organism: uncultured Rhodospirillaceae bacterium (assembly GCA_964507245.1). Classification (GTDB taxonomy): domain Bacteria; phylum Pseudomonadota; class Alphaproteobacteria. The sequence continues at coordinate 21,367 of CAZDQC010000046.1, read as the reverse complement.
GTGACGGCAATGTGGTGGACCTTGGCATGATCGACGGCCTAGTGGTGCATGATGGCAATGTCATGTTTTCAATAATAATTGATACTGAACGCGCTCCAGAAATGGAAAGTTTGCGCAAGGCCTGCGAACAGGTGGTGGCAGATTTGCCGGGCACCTTGTCCGTCACCGCCGTCCTGACTGCAGAACAGGCTCCACCGCCACCGTCCCAGCAAGGGCCACCCACGATCGGCCGTCACGGCAGCCAGGGAACCCAAAAGATGGATTTATCCGGTATCGATGCGGTGGTTGCCATCGCCTCCGGCAAAGGCGGCGTTGGCAAATCCACCGTTACCGTGAACTTGGCCATCGCCCTCAATCGTTTGGGTCTGAAAGTAGGAATTTTAGACGCGGATATCTATGGTCCATCCATGCCGCGTATGTTGGGGATATCTGGCCAACCCCGATCAGACGGCGAAAAGCTAGAGCCCATGCGCGGGCACGGAGTGTCATGTATGTCCATCGGCTTTCTCGTCGATCCGGACCAGCCCACCATCTGGCGTGGCCCCATGGTCATGGGAGCATTAGAGCAGCTGTTTGGTGATGTGAACTGGGGCGAATTGGACGTCATGCTGGTCGATATGCCACCCGGCACCGGCGATGCGCAATTGACCATGGCGCAGAAAGTGCCGCTGAAGGGCGCCATCATCGTCTCCACCCCACAAGATATTGCCCTGATTGATGCTCGCAAGGGCCTAAACATGTTCCGCCAGACCGAAGTGCCGGTTATGGGCATAGTGGAGAATATGAGCTATTTTAATTGTCCGCATTGCGATGAAAGATCGGAAATCTTTGGCCATGGCGGGGCCCGAGAGACGGCAGCGGAACTAGGATGCGATTTCTTGGGTGAAATCCCCTTGCATATCAGCCTACGTGAAACCTCAGATGCCGGCACCCCGATCATGACCTTGGATTCCGGCGCTCCTCAAGCCAACGCCTTTGTTAAAATCGCGGAAGAAGTTAAGACACGTCTCTAGGCGAGCATGGGTTTAATCGGGTAGGACCATGCCAATTATGGCGACCAGATTGCGCTGATAAAACCCATTGGACAGCACCTCGGCGTTTGATAGCGAAGTATTATAAAATTTCTCTATATTAACGCTAATTGAAAAAAATCAGTGTGCTTCGCCCTATGGCGTTTCTTTAGGCCCATGCTAGCATCGCCCAAACAAAGGTGAACCGAATGGGGCCAAGGCATGGATGAACAAATCAGCAATCCCGCGCCCTATCAGGTGAGCAGCCCTTCATTGCGGCGAACGCCCCTCGTTTTTGCCTCACCCCACAGCGGTCAAATCTACCCTAACGATCTAATGGTAGCGAGCAATTTGTCTCGCCTGTCTCTGCGCCGTTCGGCCGATAATTTTGTTGATCAGATATTCGCTGCCGCACCAAGACATGGCGCGCCACTGCTTTGTGCCACCTATGCCCGTACCTATCTAGACCTTAACCGGGAGCCGTGGGAGTTGGACCCGCAAATGTTTGACGATGTTCTACCTGCACACGTGAACACAACGTCCCTGCGGGTGGCGGGGGGCCTGGGCACTATCCCCCGCCTGGCCGCCGACGGACGTGCAATTTACCGCGGCAAGCTTGATTTCGCCGAAGTGCAGGAGCGCTTGAAAAGGGTCTATTTTCCCTACCACCACTGTCTAGCGCGAATGCTTGAAGAGAGCCAAACAGCCTTTGGGTATTGTTTGTTGATCGATTGCCATTCCATGCCGTCGATAGGGAGCTTCGCGCGGGACCGCGGCGACGGCACCTCCACAGATTGTGATCAACGTACGGATATCGTGCTCGGCGACCGTTTCGGTGCCTCCTGCGCACCGGAACTAACTGACTGTGCCCATAACACACTTTCCGGGCTAGGCATGCGAGTGCGCCGCAACAACCCCTACGCCGGCGGATTTGCGACCTATCACTACGGCCGCCCGGCAACAGGAGTGCATGCTCTCCAAATCGAAATTAATCGCCGCCTGTACATGGATGAGGATCACGTCGTCGCCCTGCCCAGCTTGACACGTATAAGGGGCGCCATGACCACCCTGATCACGGCCCTCAGCAACCTACCTGCCGCCCACTTTGGCGCTCGGCAAGCAGCCGAATAACTAAGACGTTTTGCGCCTCGAAGTGAGACTATCACAGTATATGGTTGTTGCCTTGCGTCGTCTGCTCCAAGTCTTCGATGCCGATTAGCTTCAAATTTGTTTTTATGGTTTAGAGTGGGTCGCAGACCCGCGCGCCAACTCCGCCAAGCCTAGGGCCCTAAATAATGGCGTTTCTTATTCCGCGATAGCGGCGATGGTTTGCTCGATCAACGGGTTAAGGGCGAACCCGTCCAACCAGCGGGCCACCAGAACTAGATCATACGCCGCATCGATCAAGATCGTATTACCACCTGCGCCGACCGCCGCGAGGGCTTTTATCGACGCCGCAGGATAACGCACCCGATCCGTATTTAGCCACCACATATAACCATATTCTGATTTTAAAGGGCATGGCTCGCACATGGCATTCAGCCAATCAGTTGATATCAATTGCCTGCCGTTCCATACTCCCCGTTGTAGGATCAACTGTCCTAACAGTGCCTGATCGCGGGCCCCTATCCACAGGCCACCGCCCCAGTGCGACCCGCCAGGCACCGATGGCATGGGTACGCCATCCACGGTTGCAAACGCGTTGTGGTAAGCATTCCACGACCAATCGTCCGATGCACCTAAAGGAATCATAATTCGCTCCTTCAGCACATCCGCCAAGGGGCGGCGGAACAAATGCAGCAGAGACAGGCTCAGTCGATTAACCCGGACATCGTTATACTCCCAAAAGCTGCCGGGTGGACCCAGCACTCTAGGCTGGCCCTTGCGGGTATTGTCAGCGTTTTCACCCAATTGCCGGTTTCGATCAATCAGGTCAGGCTTTCCCCACAAAGTACCTTCCCATTCAGAGGTTTGTTGCAGCAAATGATGCCAAGTAACGTCACAATTCTGCGGCGAGGTGAAATGATCGTCCAGAGCGGTTTTCGCAACTGGTTCATGGACATCCCCAATCAAACCATCCTCCAACGCCAGGCCAGCTAGGATGGCCAGGTAGCTTTTGGCCACCGAGAACGTCATATCCGCCCGTGCCACATCTCCCCAAGTAGCCGCAACTGTACCGTGTCTTAGAATCATGCCCGTGGAACCGCCGCGCGGCTTGGTCGGACCTAGAACTTTATTCCAGGGCGGCGGCTCAAATTCACCCTTGCCCAGTTGGTCATTAATATTACGGGACCAACCAATTTCGTTACGTTCGGCAAAGCTCACGGCGGCGGTTAGACGGGATGGATTGAAGCCAGCAGACGAAGGGTCAGAATTCTCCAGCGCGGTTGGTATTGTATCTAACATCGGCGCAGTGTAGCACGGCGGATATAGACATAGCTGAATTGTCGTTACAGCCGGCCGTGTGAGAATGCATAGATGAAACCATCCTATTGGGTAGCTGGACTGGGCCTAATTCTGGCTTTGACCCTAGCGCTTGTACCCCCAGAGATCTATACCAACGGCCTGACATCAGATACTGCGTGGACCGGCGCCCTTGCTCTGGCAACGATTGTTTTGTTCGCGACCGGCATCGTGCCTGAGTTCATTACCTCCATTATATTCTTCGCCGTCGCCATGTTGTTTGCACTGGCACCGGCCAGTGTGATTTTCTCTGGGTTTCAGTCCGCAGGATTTTGGATGGTGTTTGGCGGCCTTGTTATTGGTGCAGGTATTAGCAGCACCGGCCTGGCCGAACGGTTAGCCCATCACGTACGGAACCGTTTCAGCAGTAGTTATACAGGCATTATTTCCGGCATTATGGTCATGGCGGTCTCCATGGCCTTTTTGATGCCGTCAACCTTGGGACGATTGATGATCCTATTGCCAATTGTACTGGCAATGGCGGATGGTTTCGGTTACCGGGCAGGTAGCAACGGTCGTGCCGGCATGGTCCTAGCGGTTTCGTTCGGCACCATGATCCCAGGTTTCGCCATTATGTCGGCCACGGTGCCCGCCATGGTCGTTATTGGCGCCGCCGAAACTCTGTATGACATCCGACCCACATACGGCAGCTGGTTGCTGTTGCATTTTCCCATTTTGGGTGCCCTTAAAGCGATCACAATCGCTGCGCTGATCATCTGGCTGTTTCCAGAAGACAACGCGAAAACAGAGGTGACGTTAGCCAAAAACCCCCACGCCATGGCGCGACGGGAACGTATCATGGCCTTATTACTGCTGTTGGCTCTTACGGTTTGGGTGACGGATTTCCTTCATCATATCTCTCCAGCCTGGGTCGCGCTTGGCGTCGCCGGAATAATAATTATGCCGTTCGTCGGCATTGTTAGTCCCCATGATATGGAAGAGAAGGTGAAATTCGGCTCGCTATTCTATCTTGCCGGCGTTCTAGGTCTCGGCGCCCTGGTCGCTCATGGAGGCGTCGGTGATTATTTGGCGTACACAGTTATTCCGTTGCTTCGGCTGTCACCGGGCCAAGATGCCTGGAATTTCGCCGCCATCGCAGGGTTGTCAAGCCTACTAGCCATGTTCGTCACTCAGCCCGGTTCTCCAGCGATTCTGACACCCCTAGCAAGCTCAATGGCTGAGGCGGCATCTCTGCCGGTGGAGTCGGTGGTGATGCTGACGGTCGTCGGCTATACAACGGTGATTCTACCTTACCAGACACCACCACTAGTCATCGCCATGCAACTGGGTGGCGTGCCCATGAGCAAAGGCAACAAATTATGCCTTTTTTTGCTTGCGGTTACGGTTTTAGTTCTGGTTCCCCTGGATTATCTTTGGTGGCGCCTGCTAGGCTGGCTGCCATGATCGTACATCTTGTCAAACTATGTGTTGGTATCAATTCCATCGATCAATTGCAGATACTTCAGGCCAACCGCCGGGCCCGCGCCCAGAAACGGGGGGAGCCGCCTGAAAACGTTCATCGCACCCGCCACCGCCCGCGACGGGAAAGCGAACTGCTGAGCGGCGGATCCCTTTATTGGATCATCAAGGGGTTCATCCGCGTTCGGCAGCCCATCGTGCGCCTAGATGAATTGCACGACGACGAAAAAGGCAAACATTGTGGCCTTGTTCTAGGTCCGGATCTGGTGCGGACTGAGTTGCGTGCCCGTCGCCCGCATCAGGGCTGGCGCTATCTAGAACCCAAGGACGTCGCCCCCGACCTGCCGCCCGAATTGCAGAGCCGGCGTTCTGACTCGAATAGCCACGACGCCCCACCTCCTGAGATGGCGGCTGAATTGAAGGCATTGGGACTCTTATGAGCCACTTTCACCATTGACGAGCAAGCACCAGCGGATTGATTGACTTATCAATCATGACCGTTTCTCCAGAATGCCGCGGCGCTGCTCGGTCAATTCAATCCGACTAGGTCGCAGCACCCGGCGCAGAGCCGCTGCCGCTTTTAGCGGATCGGCCTCGCCACACATGAAAATATCGAAGGCGGCAAAACCATGTTCCGGCCAAGTATGCGCCGAAATGTGGCTCTCTGCTAACACGGCCACGCCGGAAACACCGCCCCGGGGCGAGAAATGATGCAAATGGATGTGTAACAATGTCGCTTGTGCCGCATCTGCGGCCGCCTTTATAGCGACTTCCAAATGTTCGGGGTCGTCTAGTCGACCCGCACCCCACATGTCCAGCAACACGTGCATGCCAGCAAAAAGCACGCCATCCCGGATCTTGAAATGGTCATTGGAGCTTTGTTCTTCATTGGCTGGCTTGAGCGCCAGGGATTGATGCCGATTGACTACCATTAACGCGCCCTTCATTTCGATCGAAATTAGCCCCAAAAAAAGAGGACGCTCCGGCCAGTTAAAAGACGGCCAAAGCTGGAGCAAAATAGGCTTTTTCTCTGCCTACGCAAACTGCAATTTTAACGAAGATTTCACTGACCGGCATTTCGTTGTGCGTTACAAAACTGACGCTAAATTATGAGGTCAATTCGCCATCTACCGACTCTTTGAGGGTGTAGGCGGGGCGCCGCGCATGGCGTGCATGTGGCGGTACCGATTCCGCATTATTGGTTCATGAGATCTGGCAAAGTGCTTCAACAAATATTCTGGCGGTGACGCCGGTCCTGAAAACGATGGATTAATCGCAGGCTCCACCAATATCCCAGGAAAGCACCGCCGATGGCCCAGGGCACACAACCTATCATCATGGGTATACCCCACGCCTCGAAAATTCCCACCACATAGATCAAAAGTGATTCCAAGAACGTGACGTCGGTTTGCAGCAGCTTGACCAAGCGTTGCTCGAATATGGCATAGCCACCCGTTTCACCCCACCGGCCCAGCATACCCTCGCCAGTGACCAAAAAGGCGTAGTAAATCGGAGGTGCTGTGAACACGTTGGTCAGCCAAGTCCAAATCATCCCGATCACTACGTTAAAGTCCCAAGACGGACGCAAGACACGCACTATGGCCCAGACGCCCGCTACAATTACCATTTGCAAGCCCACCGTCGGCGTCAGAGCCACCAATAGTCCGACGAATACTCCACGCGCAGTGTAATTAGCCGCTTCGGGCGAGCGCAGGACTGGAATTATGAGACGCAGACGTACCAGCCGCCGAAATCGTTGCCAAGCACTATGCTTTGGTTGGGCGATGATGAAATTAATCCTTTTCCAAGGCGGCGTGTTTGCGCACCCGTTTCATGACCCCGCTACAAACAAACAGGGTTCTCTTTCCTACATGGATATTCCCTCGGACAAAAGCCATGCTGCCCGTACGCCGCACCAACTCGCCGCGGGCCTCGACGAGGTCACCTGTATGACCGGAGTCGACGAATTCGGAATTGAACGAAACTGTGACGTAGACATCGTCTGGGTCCCCTTTGGCGGTAACCGCCATGGTCAGATCCGCCATGGTCATCATCAGGCCGCCATGGATTAATCCGTGCGCATTAGCGTGACGTTCCTCCGTCCGCAAGACAAAATGATGGCTGCCATCATTCAGTAAGCGCCAATAAAATGGCCCGGCGTCATTTTCGAAAGGATCGACTGGATCATAGATGGTGTAACCCTCGATAGGAGGCGGCGTAGCTTTTGACATTTTGAAACCTAGCGAAAACGAATACCTAAATGGAAGATTGGGACCGGGCCTGTGAGGCCTTAAACTGATCCTTGCCGATATTAGCGGCACGTTCAACGGCCGGCCGAGCGCCAACTCGCTTGAACCAGGCGCGCAAATAACTGAAATCCTTCAGATCTATGCCATAGGCCTTATAGCCGCGAATCCAAGGCCAGCAGGCCATGTCGGCGATGGAATAATCCAGGGCCAAGAAGTCCCGGTCCACCAACTGAGTGTTCATAACATTATACAACCGGATAACTTCATCGGTGTAGCGTTTGATGGCGTAGTCAATTTTATCAATCTTGTAATTGCGGAAGTGCGCCGCCTGACCGGCCATAGGACCCAATCCCGCCACCTGCCAAAACAGCCACTGTTCGACTTCGCTGCGCTGGCGTTGCCCGATTGGGTAAAAGCTGCCTGTCTTGTTACCCAGATACTGCAGAATTGCGCCAGATTCAAAAATCGCAATAGCCTCATTATCCGGACCATCAGGGTCCACGATGGCGGGCATGCGGCCGTTGGGCGACAGCGCCAGGAAGGAGGATTTAAACTGTGCCTTTTGTGATAAATCGACCCAGTTGAGATTATATGGCAGTTCGCATTCTTCCAGCATGATAGCGATTTTCCAGCCATTGGGGGTAGGCCAGAAATGCAAATCGATTGGCACCATATTTCATTATCCTGAGTTACCAAGTCCGTTGGGCAAACCCCAAAAATTGTCCTTTGTTATGGTAGAATTCGCTACATTCCGCAAGCTGCAGGGCAGATCAAAAAGAAAGGCATTGCAATCTTCAATATCCAATTAGCATCATGCACACGGCTTTCCGGACATCCGTAATAGAACCTGGCACGGTTAGTCTGGCCGGATTTGGTGTGGCATCCTAAGATACGTGTGAAATGGGAGGATCGTATGGACCTTGGCGTAATGTTGACACAGGAACGAACAGACACAATGGTCCGTGTGGGCGCTTGGCCAAACAAAATCATTTTGGATTACCTGGATGCCGCCTTAGCCCAAGATCCGGAACTGCCGGCGATCACTGACTACAATGGTGAAACCGGACAAAGCACATCGATTAGCTACGGCCAACTGGACCGACTGTCTCGTCGCATCGGCTTAGCCCTGATCAATTACGGCATCGAGGCCGGCGATGTCGTCTCCGTGCAATTACCCAATTGGTGGCAATTCACCGCAATGCACTTAGCCTGCGCCCGTATCGGAGCCATTACTAACCCGCTGATGCCTATATTCCGCGAGCGGGAATTGACCTACATGCTCGGTTTTGCCGAAAGCAAAGTGATGATTGCGCCTGATCGTTTCCGTGGGTTTGAATATAAACCTATGATGGAAGGGATACGGGGTGATCTGCCCCATCTAGCGCATATTTTTTATATCGACGGCAAGGGTTCGAATGATTTCGCGACAGCCCTACTGACGGAGGCGTTGGAAGACCATGCTGGCACCAACGAAACCCTTGCGGCGCGTCGACCCGACCCTAACGATGTTAACGAAGTGATTTATACTTCCGGCACGACCGGGCAGCCTAAGGGCGTCATGCATACCGCCAACAGCACTTATGGCCATTTGGGCAGCTGGATCAAACATCTCAATCTAAAACAGAATGACAAGATCTTCATGGCGTCCCCCCTAGCCCACCAAACCGGTTTTTTATACGCCATCCTGCAGCCCATCATGCTAGGGGCTGAAGTGGTCTTGCTCGACCGATGGGATGCCCCGGTAGGGGTCGAACTGATCCAGAAGCACGGCTGCACCTTCACCATGGGAGCGACGCCATTCCTCAGCGACATCGTCGAGATGCCGAACGTACAGAATTTCGATTTATCCAAGCTGCATACATTTGCATCCGCCGGCGCTCCTATTCCACCAGCCCTGGTGCAAAAAGCAGCGGCAAATTTTTCTTTCAAGGTTTTGTCGGGCTGGGGCATGACAGAATGCGCCGCCTCCACCATCTGTGATCCCAACGATTCGGACGAAAAGGTCTGGACATCTGACGGCGCACCCCTGCCACATACGGAAGTCAGGGTTCAACGGCGTGACGGCACTAGCGCAGATTACGGCGAGGAGGGACTATTGGAAGTGCGAGGAGCACCTATGTTCGTGGGTTATCTGAAAAAGCCGGAGTTGTATGGCATTGACGCGGACGGCTGGTTTGACACCGGAGATCAGGCCTTCATGCACCCCGATGGTTACATCCGAATTACTGGCCGGGCGAAGGATATTATTATCAGAGGTGGCGAGAATATCCCCGTAGTCGAAGTAGAGGACGTGCTGTACCGGCATCCTGCAATTGCGGAGGTAGCGGTGGTCGGAGTTCCTGACGACCGCCTGGGTGAACGGGGTTGTGCCTTTATCACCTTGCAGGCTGGCGGCAATTTAGCCCTGGGCGAGATGATACGTTATCTAGATGGAAAGGGGACAGCCAAACAGTACTGGCCGGAATATTTGAAAATCATAAAGGAAATGCCCCGTACTCCCAGTGGTAAAGTTCAAAAGTTTAAGTTGCGAGAAATGGCGAAATCCCTGGCCCATAATCCTGCCTGAAACGCCTTGGGGTGCCCACCCAGACACCCTTCATGATGGGCTTTTGTCTGGAAAACTTCTCGGTGGGAACCCCTACCCATTGCGAGAGCATTCAACAGACCGACACCGGCGATTATTAGACGGGGTAATTGAGGCTGGGCGATAGCATTGTTATTTATTTTGAACCCCTGCATCTCGGATTAGTCCTTAACAAAAAATCTGGGAAGTTGCTCCGAGGTGTCGACCCGAAGGGCGCCGGGCACCGCCGAAGTTACCAAACTATGCGTTTGGTCCCATGTAAGCCTCCGGTGTAGAGCCGTTCTGGGCTAATCTTCTGAAAACTGACCATGGCGGCCCTCGCCAGCAGCGAACCGGGTGGCGCCTGATTGGGCCTCCGCCGCTTTTGCGGCCTGGGATAGTTGTTTCTCGCGGACGATCGCTTCCGCCAGGGCAAGCCCGGATTGTTCATACGCCGATTGTCGGTCCGAACGCATTGCGATTTGCGGAAAACCAGCAATCTGATGAGCTAGTCCCTGCGCTGTCGTCAATGTTTCACCTAATGGCGCTTTGCGCGTTGCCAAACCCCATTGTATCGCTTCGTCTGCGCCCACGCCTCGGCCCGTGATCAGCATATCCAAAGCGCGTGACTGACCAATCAGACGGGGCAAGCGCACCGTCGTGCCGTCACTCATTGGCACACCCCAGCGGCGGCAAAAGACACCAAACATAGCGCTGTCGTCTATTACGCGTATATCGCACCACAAGGCTATGCCCAAACCCCCAGCTACTGCATGGCCCTCTACGGCCGCGATCACCGGCTTAGACAAGGTGTGATGGGTCGGCCCCTCCGGATCGCCGGCCCAGGCCACGTAATCGGGACTGTCCGCCACCTCTTCCAAATCTGCTCCAGCGCAAAACGCTCCCCCCGAGCCTGTCAAAACAGCCGCTAGTTGCTCCTTATCGTCGTCAAAATTCTGGAAGGCCTGCCCGAGGCCCCGAGCCGCTTCGTTATCCAGGGCATTGCGGACCTCGGGGCGATTTATCACGACCGTCGTGACAGTTTCCTTGGTGGTCACCAGAATTTTTCCGTTGGCATAGTCCTTCATCGGTTTAATCCCTTTTTTTCGTCGGGACCGGCAAGGCCATAGCGAGCATAATGCCACCAATAGCCACGGCAAGATAAACTAGGAACCCGACAGCAATACCCTCCATGGTCGCCCCTCGGTCGATCAACCACCCTAATATAAAGGGGGATAGGGCCGACGCGCCCACGCTCGTAGAAATCACCATGGCGCGGATGGCGCCCAAGTGGAGCACTCCATAAAATTCTGGCCAGGCAGCGCCCACCAGGGTCTGACCGCTACCACTGGTCAGACCAAGGAACAGGGTCAGTGCAATGGCGGAGAGCGGATGGTCAAAACACAAAATAGTTAGACAAGTCAGGACCAGAGGGTAGAGGTAGTAAGGCAGCAAACGCCGGGCCCCGAACCGGTCGATTAGCGGGCCAAATGCGAGGTTCGATCCGATGGCCCCCACCGTGTAGGCAACGAAGGCCGAAGCCATCCAGGCCATGGTCCATCCCTTGGCTGCAGCCAAATGAGCCTGGTGAAAAAACAACCCGGTAGATATGAAGGACGGCGCGGTGATTGCGATACAAATCAAATAAAACCTCGGGTCCCGCAATACCTCGGCACGACTCCATTGCCTCCGCCGATGCTGCGAGACCGTGGTGCCTGCCTGGCCCTCTGTCTGGGCCACAAATTGTTTGTGCCGGTCGCTATGGCCCTTTAGCAGCCAAAGCAAAAGCGGTATTAGAAACACTCCTAGAGCTAAAGCAATAGCCCCCCAGGCCATGCGCCAGCCTAACTCCCCCGTCAACCAAACTGCCAACCCGGGAAACACTGCTACTCCTAGAGGAAATCCTAAAATTGCGACCGAAACAGCACGGCCTCTCTCGGTCTCAAAATATCTGCCCATGGCGGTGATGGCCGTATGGCTCATCAATCCCTGGCCGCTCAACCTCAGTGCAAAGATTGCGAATGCCAGGGCCCAAGCAGCCGGCACTGCGGACATGAAAGCGCAGGCCAGGATGAGGGCCATGGATACGCCCACCGTGACCCAGCGTAGATCAAAACGGTCGATCAATTTGCCGGCCCAAATCAGGGTCACGCCACTGGCGGCTGTACCGATCATGTAATAACCACCAAACCCGCCGTGACTGAGATCAAATTCAGCCCGAATATCTGGACCGAATACGGCGATGAAAAACGTCTGGCCGAAGGCTGAAAAAAAAGCCACAAGAACGCCGAAACTTAAGAATCGGCAATTTTTGAGCAGGAACCGTAAATAGTTCATGGATACTTAGAGCTGTCCTCCGCCGGCGCATCTGACACAAGTTGCTACCGCCGGATCAAGCTCCAGACGGGCCGGCGCTATCTCTTCATCACACTTGACACAACAGCCATAGTCGCCGCCATCCAGGCGTTTCAAGGCCGCCTCTATACTTTGCAGTTCCGCAGTCCGGCGGCGCTCAGATTCCAATGCCATGGCCTGACCCTGAAGGGCATCCATACGCGAAAGACGTCCTACCTTGCTTTGATCCAGTTCTACAGGTTCACGGCTATCCTGTGTGCTGTCCGACAACGACCGCAATTCAGCCTGTCGGTTCAAAAGCCGGGCCGAAATTGCCGCAAAATCGATGTTCTGATTCCCTTCGTTCATAGTCGCTTCATAGCAGTCTGAAGCGGTACTGCCCAGCCGCAGAATCGTCCAACAAACCATCGGAAAATGGTCATCGATCCCATCGGTATACCAATATTTTAGCCGCTCGTGATTTTGTGGGAGCAAAATTCTATCAGGGACTAAAGTTATCGCCAGCTAGGAATCATGATTCGACGGGCAGTCGTTAATCACTGGTGGCTGAGATCGCGCACGGAACCTGCTAAGGCGTCCTTGCATATTGTATTGGATCAGCTTTGCGTTATTCAAACGGTTGCTTCCTATATGGATGGGGTCGACCATACGGCCCTGTTAGAATTGGTTTCGTCTCCGCCCCAAGATTCTCACCGGCGCAGCAGATTCGTCATAGTGACAATCTGGGGAAAGAACTAGCCACGGATACGACCTAACCTGTCTTTACGCAATAACTTTACAAGGCCGAAAACATGGTTTTCATGTCGAGTTAAACGATTTTTTGCAAAATTCTGGTCGGTGGATTAGCTAAGCACCCGGATCGGGTCACCGTTTAACCAGGCGGTGATGTCCTCGACTGTCTCCAAATAAAACTCTGCCAAATTTTCTTCCGTCACATAGGCCATGTGCGGAGAAATGATGGTGTTGTCGAGGCCCAGGAATGGATGATCCTTAGACAGCGGCTCTTGATCGAAGACGTCCAGCGCCGCCCCACCAATGCGCCCTGCCCGCAAATAGTCAATCAAGGCCTTTTCGTCAATAATCGGCCCCCGCGAGGTGTTGACCAAATAAGCGTCTGATTTCATCAGCGCCAGATCATCGGCTGTGATCAAGCCTTGTGTCCGCCGAGACAGTAGCAAGTGGATTGATACTATATCAGATTGGCTAAACAATTCCGCTCTGGAAACCAGTTCGGCGCCGCATTCAAAGGCCCGTTCAGCCGTCAGATTCTCGCTCCACGCAACCACCCGCATATTGAAGAAATTGGCGATAGCAGCAGTCCGCGCACCCAGACGCCCCAGGCCCACCAAGCCAATCGTTCGGCCGGCCAGAGTCCAGCCCACGCCAGTTTGCCATTGGCCTTCCCGCGCAGCCCTATCTTGCTGCGGCAAGCGCCGGACCACCGCTTGGATTAGAGCCCAAATCATCTCCACCGTAGATTCAGTATTGCCGGCAGTGCCGCAGACAGTAACGCGGTGATCAGCCGCCGCCTTCATATCGATAGCGCCATTGCGCATACCGGTGGTGACCAGAAGCTCTAGGTTAGGTAATTTTTCAAATAGAGGTCGGGGAAAGGGCGTCCGTTCACGCATGGCGGCAAGGATTTCAAAAGGTGCCAAACGGGTAGCTACAGCGTCAAGGTCAGCCAAAGTGTCCCGGAATACAGTGATTTCAATATCATTTGGCAAAATTGACCAGTCCGCCATTTCCAGGGCAACGCCCTGATAGTCGTCCAGTATCGCCAATTTTTTGGTCATGACAGGGCCTCAGTCCGAAACTTTTGCGAGGCAGGGATAAGCAAACGTTCGGCAAAGAACTTCATGAATTTATCTTCACGCTGGTCAGCCAAATCTTTAATAATGGGCGTCAGGGCATACAACGCCTTGCCACCCGCCGTCTGGCCATAGAACCAATCATTCATTTGTTTGCCCGTGTTATTTCCGGGCTGGGCGCTGGCGGCCTCTCGGTAAAAGGCCTTCAAATCCTCCACGGCGAATTTAAGGTTTTGACCCACGCTGTAGACGCAGTTCGGATTTTCGGGTACGTCGCCATCCAGAAAAGTGCAGATAAAATCCGCAATTTCAGTGATCGACATGCCGCTAAGGCCGACCGTGGTGCGACCACGTTGGTGCAAGGCCATGCCGTACCAAGTGTTCAGGCCCGAAATTTCGGCGTCCATGGCGGCCTTGAAGCCACCGCCGGCCAACAAATCAACCGGCAAAGGCGGCAGGCTGATCGGACAGAACCATCCTTCACCGTCGGAAGCCGCCATATCCGCTGGCGCCTCGCTGGGAAAATCTTCAATCAATACAGGACCGTCGTCTCGGTCCAATAATTTCAAAGCGGCGCGAAGCACCTTTTTTTGAAATTCTGGGTCATTTGGTGCCCCCATTGGCCTACCTAATTCGAAGGGCACCCACAGGGCACGCGGCGGTTTCGTGTTTTCTGTTTGCTGGCGAATTAGACTGATCTGTGTCGTGGCCAGCCCTTCTTCTTCCAGGTAATGTGCCAGCCCGCCCACGGCGCGCGTGCACAAAGGTCAAACAGGCAGCAGAAATACCGTATTGACGCCATCGGCCTTCAGATGCCCGGCTATCTCCCGGGCCCCGCCTTCCATCTCCACGGGATCCGTGGAGCCCATCACAGCATAATGGAATTTGGCCACGGAACCAATTTCGCCCGCGTCCACCAGTTCGTGCAATCGAGCCCGCGGCAACACAACATTCAGGTCTTGTTCGAATCCGGACCGGTCAAAATTTGTCGATATATGGCTCATAACGAGATCGCCATCCGGCGTATCATCCGCAATCACCCGGTAATCATTCGCGCCAATCATTAACGGATTGTCATCACGATGTTGCAGAGCTGCCGTAGAAATCAAAGCTACACGTCGCTTATCCATGGCCGGGCCGGTTACCCAGGGTCGGGTCTCAAAATCCGGACAGGGAATGGTACCTAGGTGTGAGCGTTCCGGCTCTTCCAAGTCTGTTAACCGCACCATTCCTAAATTTCCTCTCTAAACATCAAAGCCAAATGCGCCACCAGCGCGCAAACTGGCGATATCGGATTCGTCATATCCTGCCTCGGCCAAAATCTCCAGGGTATGCTCGCCTTGTTCTGGCGCAGGCAGGGGGGCCTGCTTCGGCGAGCCCTCCACCCACAGAGGACTATCAATGATATAGTTCGCACCCAAGCCGGCAACCGCGCCAGGCACCACGGCGCCGGATCCGATTGCCTGCTCGTCGCCATAGATATCCTCGGTCTTGGAAACAAAGCCGGCAGTGACCCGGTGCTCTCTAAAGGCTTTGCGCCAATAATCGGTGTCCTGGCTGCCGATAATCTCGTCGAATATCGCTGTTAAGACCTCCGAATTCTCCTGCCGCGTCTCCAAATTAACGAAACGGGGGTCTTCCATCAGATCGTGGCGGCCGAGGGCTGCGGGCAAACGTGCCCATTCTTTGTCTTCGTTAGCAGCAGTCAACATCAACCACCGCCCGTCTTTGCTTTTGTAGTAGTTTGACAGCGCATTCACGGCCAATTCGCGGCGAGGGCGGAGAGGCACCGCAGCACCGCACAAAGCAGCCTGGGCCATATAAGCGTTGGCCCAATAGCCGTTGGCCAGAAGGGATGAGTGTACCATGCTACCCTTGCCGGTGCGTTCGCGTCTTAACAAGGCCAGCAGGATGGCCGACAGCAAAGCGAGGCCGGTGGGATGATCCCCCTGACCAGGCATGGAACGGGCAGGATCGCCGTCCGGGTCGGGCTTGACCAAGTCCATCAGGCCGCTGCGGGCCCAGTAGGCCGTGGTGTCGAACCCGGTCTGTCCGGCCTCCGGTCCCGCCTCGCCATAAGCTGACATAGAGCCATAGATCATCCGCGGGTTTAATGCCGCTAGATCCTCGTAGCGCAAACCCAATTTCTCCCTTACTTCAGGCATATAGTTGGTGACCAGAACATCCGCATCCTTGACCAGGCAATGCAAAACCCTCCGCCCAGCTTCCTTGGTCAAATCCAGACACAAACCGCGTTTGCTGCGATTGTCCACTAGCATGTGGTAAGGTTCTTCAGCCTCAGGCATACCGGCCAGTTCGGTTAGTTTCCGGTAACCGTCACCCACGGGTGGCTCTACCTTAATCACCTTGGCGCCAAAATCCGCCATGACTGTGGTCGCTACCGGGCCTGCGATAAAGCTGGCGACATCGAGCACCTTGATCCCTTCGAGGATCATGGTTTCGCTGTTCATATGGTCGTTCCTCGCGAAATATTCTTGTGATCAATTAATTCTTGTCGTCCTGATAGCATTAATTGCCCAGACCTGGAAATGGCCCCACTTCCGCCTTGACCGACCCTAGCTTCGTTGGCAGCATGTTAACTTGGTTTGGTGGTGGCGCGGATGAAGGCCGGGATCCTGTCCGAATAGACGCTCGGGCGGCGGGCGAAAAATTATGACGAACGGGAAAACAATCCGGACACGGCTCCGAATTTGGATTGGCTGCCATTGCAAGGCATCATTTGCCTAATGGCATCGACCATTGCGGTGGGCAAGCAGTTCATCATTGTACCTTCCTATGCGCTGTCATTGCAGAGGAAGTATTTCTACCAAGTGCTCGCTACCTACCAACGTACCAAGCGTCGTGGTCGAAGCCACCTCAATCGGAAACCAGAAACGGAACTGGTTCGGAGACGCACAAGGGGAAAACAAGTGGGCCTTGCGGCAGGCCACGTAAGTGAAGCACGTTTAGACAAAGTACGGAAATTATCTACAGTTCCGGAAACCATCGGCCCGGAGGAATTTGACCGATGAATAAAACGAGAACCTTGGAGGCAATATGAAAAAGCTACTTACCACACTTGGTGCCGGCGCAGTTCTGTTGGCTGCCAGTACCGTCCTCGCGGCGGACAAGATGCCAGCCGTCGTATTCGACATGGGCGGCAAGTTCGACAAGTCCTTCAATCAGGGCGTCTACGATGGCGTAGAAAAATTCCGCAAGGAAACCGGCAAGAAATATCGGGAGTTCGAAGTCAAGAACCCAACGCAAAGAGAACAGGCCGTCAAGAAGATGGCTCAGCGCGGCTCTGACCCGGTGTTGGGGGTGGGTTTTGCCCAAGCCTCTGCCATTGAGAAGGGTGCCAAGGAATTTCCGAAAACCCGCTTTGCTATCATCGACATGGTGGTGATGCAGCCTAACGTAGCCTCCATCGTTTTCAAAGAGCAAGAAGGCAGCTTCCTAGTAGGCCTTCTGGCGGCGATGGCCTCTAAGACGGGAAAGGTTGGCTTTATCGGCGGCATGGACATTCCCCTGATCCGCCGCTTTGAATGCGGCTACTATCACGGCGTCAAACATGCCAATTCCTCGGCAACTGTCTACGCCAACATGACCGGCACAACACCGGCCGCTTGGAACGACCCGACCAAAGGCGCTGAATTAGCCAAGAGCCAGTTCGACAGAGGCGCTGATGTGGTGTTCGCGGCCGCCGGCGGCACCGGTATCGGCGTCTATCAGGCCGCTAAGGACAACGGCAAATTTGCTATCGGTGTCGACAGCAACCAAAACTATCTGCATCCAGGTACGATGTTAACTTCTATGCTGAAGCGCGTGGACGTGGCGGCATATAATGTCTTCAAGTCCGCCAACGACGGTAGCTGGAAGTCGGGCATCCAGGTTCTGGGTCTAAAGGAAGGCGGGATTGACTGGGCCTTGGACGAGCATAACAAACATTTGATCTCTCCCGCAATGAAGGCAGCCGTGGCGAAGGCCAAGGCAAGCATTATCGCGGGCGAAATTGCCGTGCACGACTATATGTCTAACAACAAATGCCCAAAATAGGGCTCGGGTAATTGCCTGACGCGGTTCGGGGGCGGTCGAAATGATTGCCCCCGACGCGCCAGCAATAGAGCTGCGCGATATCAACAAACATTTTGGCCCGGTGTATGCCAACCGGAACGTGAACCTGACCGTGCCCGCCGGCACCATTCACGGTATTGTCGGCGAGAACGGGGCAGGCAAATCCACACTGATGAGCATTCTATACGGTTTTTATCGAGCCGACAGCGGCGAGATTAAGATCGGCGGCGAGCTGACACCCATTCATGCTCCGGAGGACGCCCTAGCCGCCGGCATAGGCATGGTGCATCAGCACTTCATGCTAGTGGATAACTTCACAGTTCTGGAAAATATTTTGCTGGGGGCCGAGGGTGGCGCCCTGCTAGCCGCCGGCATGGCCGCGGCTCGGGCCGAAGTCGCCCGGTTGGAAGCCGAGTACGGCCTGGAAGTGGACCCGGATGCGGAGGTCGGCGAACTGGCCGTAGGTCTTCGTCAGCGCGTGGAATTGTTGAAGGCGTTATATCGCGGTGCCAATATTCTGATTCTAGACGAACCGACTGGCGTGCTTACACCGCAAGAAACGGTACGTCTGTTCGAGATTCTCGGCTCCATGCGGGAACAGGGCGTCACAGTCATCCTGATCACCCACAAATTGCAGGAGATCATGGCCATCACCAACAATGTCTCTGTCATGCGGGCGGGCGCGATGGTCGCACACCGGGAAACCGCGCAAACCACGCGGGAGGAACTAGCGGAACTAATGGTGGGCCGACAGGTTTTGTTACGGGTAGAGAAGCCCCCCGCACAACCGGGAGACGTAGTGTTAAAGGCCGAGAACCTGACAAAAATCGATGATGCCGGCGTAACACGTCTGGATCACGTGAGTTTTGCATTGCGCGCTGGTGAAATCGTCGGTATCGCCGGCGTTACCGGCAACGGACAAAGTGAGTTGTTGGAAGTATTGTCTGGAATTCAGGTGCCCGACTACGGTAACTGGATCATCCATAAACGAGTCGTAGAACAAGATCATCCATCCAACCCGGCGGAAATTCGGGAGCTCAATCTGGCCCATGTTCCCGAGGATCGCCAACGCATGGGGATAATTTCACCGTTCGCAGCCCGGGAAACAGCCATCCTGGGCTATCACCACGACCCAATCTACACGGGGCCGGTACTGTTGAAGACTGACGCGATTGCCGCGGATACCGAAGGCAAGATGGACCGTTTCGATATTCGGCCGCCGAACCCTAAATTAACCTCTGACAGTTTTTCGGGCGGCAATCAGCAAAAACTGGTTCTGGCTCGGGAAATTGAGCGGCGCCCAGATATCTTGCTAATCGGCCAGCCTACGCGCGGCGTGGATATTGGCGCCATCGAATTTATACATCAGCAACTGGTACAAATGCGGGATGCGGGATGCGCCGTGCTGCTGGTTTCTGTGGAATTGGACGAGATCCTGTCTTTGAGCGACCGCATCATAGTGATGTTCGAAGGCCGAATCGTGGGCGAGGTCGAAGGTGCCAAGGCCGACGCCCGCACCGTTGGCCTAATGATGGCCAATGCATTCGAGAAAGAGGAGCAGACCGGGACGGCACATGTCTAGTTCTCCGGCCAAACTGCCTGCCTGGGTCGATATCGCCCTGCTGCCCGCGATTAACGTGGCCCTGGCATTTATTGTCTCGGGTCTGCTGATCGCCATCCTGGGACAGGACCCATTCGAGGCTACCTGGATTATGATCAGGGGCGCCTTCGGCTATGAAGAGAGCCTGGGATATACCTTTTATTACACCACCAATTTTGTCTTCACAGGGCTCGCTGTGGCAGTGGCTTTTCACGCTGGCCTGTTCAACATTGGCGGTGAGGGTCAGGCCTATATCGGTGGCCTAGGTGTTGGCCTGGTATGTCTGTACCTGGGACAGCATCTGCCTTTTATCCTAATGCTGCCGGCCTGCTTGATCGCCGCCGCCCTGTTTGGGGGTGCCTGGGCATTTATTCCGGCCTATCTACAGGCCAAGCGCGGCAGCCATATTGTGATCACGACGATTATGTTCAATTTTATCGCCGCTTCGTTGATGGTCTATCTACTGGTCAACGTGATCATTCAACCTGGCCAGATGTCGCCGGAGACGCGGGAGTTCACGGCCAATACATGGCTGCCATTTATGCACGAAGCATTCGCCTGGTTCGGGGTCGAGATCGCCCAGTCTCCCTTGAACCTGTCCATTGTCTGGGCTCTGATCTGCTGCGTCCTGGTCTGGTCTCTAATCTGGCACACGCGATGGGGTTATGAAATTCGGGCCATCGGCGCCAGCCTATCAGCTGCCGTTTACGCCGGCATGCCGCCCGCCCGCGTCATCATAGTCACCATGTGCATCTCGGGCAGCTTATCCGGTTTTGTCGCCATCAACGAGATCATGGGGGTGCACCACAAATTGCTGCTGGATTTCGCCGCCGGTTATGGGTTCACCGGCATCGCCGTGTCCCTGATGGGCCGCAATCACCCCGTCGGCATCGTCCTCGCAGGGCTGCTATTCGGCGCTCTATATCAGGGGGGCGCGGAATTGGCGTTCGAGAATTCAGCCTTCACACCGGACCTGATCGTAGTAATCCAGGGCCTTGTGGTGCTGTTTTCCGGCGCCCTGAGCTATATGCTGCGCGGCCCGGCGGAACGCCTCTATATGGGCCTGGCGGCGCCAAGACTGGCGGAGGCCTAAGAATGGAAGAAGGTCTGCTGCTGGTTATATTGACACTGGACGCCACCATTCGTGTTTCGGTGCCACTGATCCTTTGTGCCCTGGCTGGTCTAGTTGTGGAGCGGTCCGGGGTCATTGATATCGGTCTGGAAGGCAAGATGCTGGCCGCCGCCTTCGCCGCTGCAACTGTGGCAGCCTTGACCAGCTCCGCCTGGATCGGCCTGATGGCCGGAATTGGCGGTTCAATTTTACTAGCCTTGCTGCATGGCTTTGCCTGTATCACCCACCGCGGCAACCAGATCGTCAGCGGTGTAGCCGTCAATATCCTAGCGTCGGGCTTGACAGTCTTGCTGGGCATATCCTGGTTCCAGCTGGGTGGCCAAACCCCGCCCCTAACGGGTGATTCTCGGTTTTCTGCTCTGACTTTTCCTGGTGCCGAAACGGTGGCGAATTCGCCCTTGCTTGGACAGCTTTATTCCGAGCTCTTTAGCGGACATAACGTCCTAGTCTATGTAACATTTATAATGGTACCGCTGGTTTGGTGGCTAATCTACCGAACACGGTTTGGTCTGCGTCTGCGGGCAACTGGAGAAAACCCGGCGGCAGTGGATGCAGCAGGTATCAATGTAATTCGTATGCGATATTTAGCCTTGATTATCTGCGGCATCCTGTGCGGTATCGCGGGCGCTTACCTGTCCACAGGACATGGCGCCGGCTTCTTGCGGGAGATGACGGCAGGCAAGGGTTTCAT
>CAZDQC010000045.1:0-24491 GCA_964507245.1 uncultured Rhodospirillaceae bacterium | reverse complement strand
GCGAATGAGAGTTAGAATTAGCGGATTTTTCCAATCCCTCATATGTTTCGGCCGCAAATATTAGGGGGTAGACCAGTAAATTTTGCAAACCAGTCTGCGCAGCCCCGGCAACAATACCTGACAGCAGTGCACTGAATACTATGGTTTTGAAAAATCCCATTAGAGGGAACGTTGACGTGGTTTAGTGACAAGGCACCGCGATGCTATGACGGGAATCGTGAGCTGCATTGTGAATGGCTGTTGGATGAGACAGAGCAACGCCTATGAAAAGGGCTATGCCTAATAAGCCTGCTAGGCTTGCCTGCAGCGTTTGCGTGGTCCAGATTTGAGCGATGACATCCGGATCGGCCACTCTTGATCGCGCCATGCGATTACTCTCCTAAATCTAATTTCTACAGCTTCCGTTCGGGTCTTTTTCGTCGGAGGTCGTTATTCATTCGAAAATCAGAATACTTGGACGGAAGGCAATTTCAACAAAATTTGTGCCGTTGGGTAGTTATTACGCAAGACTCGATTGATGCAAAGGTTGCTTCGTCCAGTTCTTTGCCTAAGTTCACATAGGCAACGACGGCAACTAATGCTGCATCACACGGGGTAATTTCCATTAATCAAATTCCCCATAAAAAGCTTCGTCCACCGGAGAATTTAGCCGTGGTAAATCTAGTTCTAGCCAGCCTGAATTTTTACTATTATGTCGTATCTATAAGCGACCAAGCGTGCCAAGTGGTAAAGGACAGGATTGGTTGGTGTGTTGAGCTCGATGATACCGGCTATGTCGTAGTTACCTGTTTTGGTGGTTCTGCCCTAGTACGGATGTAAAAGATTGTCGTATGTAAAGAATGTTTTACGAATACAGGTGTTGTCCTGCCAAGGAATATGTCGCGGCATTGTAACGGATACGAGAGATTATGGAGTCGTCAATCCTTCTGAAGTACGATCAACGCGTGCCGCGTTATACTTCTTATCCAACAGCAGTGCAGTTCACTAAAGCCGTCGGCGAGACGGAACATACAAAATGGCTAGGTGATGTTGGCCGTGATGAGCCGGTTTCATTATATGTCCATGTGCCGTTTTGTGAGGTTTTGTGCTGGTATTGTGGCTGCAACACCCAAGTGGGACGCCACACCAACACTTTTGAAAATTATACTGATCTGGTTTGTCAAGAAATCGACCGGATTGCTGCTAGTCTTGGAGACCGGCTCGAAGCGGCAGCTATACATTGGGGCGGTGGGACGCCCAGTTCCATTGGCACTGAGCGCATGGAGCGCATAATGAAAAAGTTGCAGGAGCATTTCGATTTCCTGCCTAATATTGAAATTTCTGTGGAAATGGACCCCAGGGTCCTTTCCCCTGACGACCTCGCGATCCTCACTGACAAAATGGGCGTTAATCGCACCTCTATCGGCGTGCAGGATTTTGATGGTGAAGTGCAAGCAGCTGTCAATCGGTTGCAGCCATACGATTTGGTGGCCCGGACTGTCGATGACTTGCGAAAGGGTGGTATCACGGACCTGAACCTGGACTTAATGTATGGTTTACCATTTCAACGCCAGGACAAGTTTGGTGCATCGGCAGACTTGGCAATAGGGTTATCGCCCGAACGGGTGACATTGTTTGGTTATGCCCATGTCCCCTGGATGTTTTCGCATCAAAATCTGATAAACGAAGATGATCTGCCAAATGCAGAAGAACGCTTGGCTTTATTTCATGAAGCCTTGGGTCGGTTAGAAAGTTCGGGATATGTCCATATTGGATTGGATCATTTTTCAAAAGCAAATTCCGAGATGACAATTGCGCAGAATGAGGGGCGGTTACATCGAAATTTTCAGGGCTATACGACGGATACCGCAAAGACTTTAATTGCATTTGGCGCCTCGGCCATTTCGACATTACCGGGTGGATTTATTCAGAACAAATCTGCAGCCCGGGACTACATGAGCGCTATCAAGGCGGGCGGCTTGGGAACTAATCGCGGTGTTGGTTTGACGAATGAGGACCGATTGCGCTCTCATATTATTGAGCGCCTTATGTGTGATTTTCATGTTGATTTGGAGGCTGTTTGCGCCACGTTTAAAATGCCTGTGGAAGGCTTAACTGGCGCACTTAGCAAGCTGGCACCTTTAATTGCTGATGAACTTGTCGTGGTCGACGGCTGGTGCATGGAAGTACTACCGCGCGGTCGAATGTTGGTTCGCATGGCTTGCGCTGTGTTTGATCAGTATCATACATCCAATCCCTCTAAACCAACTCACGCCAAAGCAATTTAACATCGGGAAGACAACCTAAATTTTAGTGCGGCAGCTTACTGGGGCTTGTCAGCAAGTTGCGGAATTTCAGGAAATTCTGATACGATTGTCACATAGCCTATATCGTCGCATCCTGTGGCCACGACTAGAATGGTGAAATCGATGATGGAGATCAGACCTGAGCCGTCAGGATTTGGCGCGGAAATCACGGGTTTGGATTTAGGCACAGATATACAAAACGATGTGTTCGTGGAAATTCGGGCTGCGATCATTCGCCATAAAGTACTGGCATTTCGTGACCAGCATTTGGATGACGCGGGACATTATGCCTTCGCGCAGCGGTTTGGCCCGTTGGAGGGTCATATCAACCGTTCCACCCGCCTTGATGCTATGCCCAAGTTGCAGGTGTTTGGAAACGTGGATGCTCAAGGTGAAATCACGGGTGTGCATCCAGAAAAAGGCACCCTCGTCTGGCATTCTGATAAGTCGTACGTTGCTACACCGTCCATGTTCACCATCCTACGATCACCGTCCGTGGCTCGGCGGGGCGGCCATACTCTATTCGCTGATATGGCCCGAGCCTATCAAACGCTAATGCCGGAAAGGGTCGAGAGCCTTGCAAATTTGCGCGCGGTGCATGATTGGAAACGGAGCCGGGAAAAATCCCATGAACGTCCGGCTACCGCCCAGGAGGTCGCCGATGCGCCGCCGGTGGATCACCCCCTAATTCGTACTCATCCTGAAACCGGGGAGAAGTCTATTTATATTGGCAATCATGCCTCGCATATTTTGGATTTGGATGTGGAGGAGGGTGAGGCCCTTTTAATGGAATTGGAGCAACATGCCACCCAGGACCGGTTCATCTATCGGCATATTTGGCAGGATAATGACGTCCTGATGTGGGACAATCGCTGCACCATGCATTGCGTCACTACCTATGACGCGGCAAAAGAGCGGCGGGTTGTTCACCGCGCGGTGGTACAGGGTGATCGCCCCTATTAAACGATGTTGGAGATACCAGAAGCACCTCCAAAACGCTGACCCTTTGTTCCGGACCGCGATTAAAATTTTATAGTCAGATTTTTTGACCAAAATTTGGCGTCCGTTTCTCGATAAAGGCGCGGACGGCTTCCTGGTGATCTGGATTCTTGGAAGATTCCACCAACTGTGAAGCTTCGTGATCTAAGGAATTTAAGAAATCTGTCTGAATGGCTCGGTCTAGATTTTCTTTCATTAGCCTAAGAGCCGTGCGGGGTCCGTCCGCGAAATTTTTTGCCATTGTCTGGGCGGCGGTTTGTAAATCGCCATCAGGCACGACCTGGTTGACTAGGCCAATACTCTCGCACTTATGGGCGTCAATTCTCTCACCGGTGAACATCAACTGCCGGGCACGTGCTGTACCCACCAGGCGTGTCATAAGCCAAGAAATGCCGTAGTCACCACTCAATGCCACGTGGCGATAACCCGTAGACAGAAAGGCCGAAGTGGCGGCGATACGAATATCGCAGGCCAGGGCGATCGCCAGGCCTGCACCAACTGCAGGGCCGGGCAGGGCGGCGATCGTCGGTTTCGGCAGAGTAGCCAAGACACCGGTCAGGGCCCGCTGGCGTTGCTGCAAGTCGGCAATTCGCTCTTCCGCGGACATGATTTTTTTCTTTATCTTACCGCCCATACCCTTGATATCGCCCCCGGCGCAAAACGCTGTGCCCGCACCGGTGATAATCAGTGCGCCAATGTTGTCGTTCTTGGCGGTTCGGGCGAGCATGGTACGTAAGGCGGGCGATAAGTCGTCTGAGAGAGCATTCCGTGCCTCGGGCCGGTTCATGGTCAAGGTCAATATACCGCCGTTCTGTCTGGCCAGAAGTTGTTCTGTTCCGGTTTCAATAGAAGTAGCCATTTCGAATAATAGCCTCAGTCTTTGCGGAATTGGTCCAGGGTAACGACGTTGTCGTCAGCTGGATCAGCTTCTTTTAGTTCTTTTGATTTGGGCGTTAATTTTAGGGCTGCTGCTGGTTTATTATATTCTTCGGGTTGGCCAAATTTCAGGCCGAATTGGACACTGGGATCCATAAACGATGTTAAAGCAGCAAAGGGGATGTACAACCGCTGTCCTTGGTCGTTGAAACTCAAGGTAATCTCAAATGCATCTTGGTAAACTTCTAAGCCCCAATATTTGTGCTGGATCACAATGGTCATCTCTTCGGGATACTGGGACTTCAAATGATCGGGGATGTTGACGCCAGGATGGATTGTTTTAAATCCGATATAAAAATGATGCTCGCCTAACAGGCCTTCTTTGGCGGTGCGGGTCAGCACGGAGCGCACGACATCGCGTAAGCTGTCTTCGACCAATTGTTCATATTGCATGAGATCTTGGACCATTCCTCTGTACCTTTTCGCCAGATCCTGTTTTTATATATTTTTGAGTCTACATTTTCGGGCATACCTCATGGCGCAGGGTCGGGTCCAGAGATTTAGTGGGGGGCTTCTGTTGCCCGGTCCCCCCCGTAACCGCGCTTACCTAATCAATTAGGCAGCGAGCACCATATCATTATCATTGGCACTTGTAGTGTATGGCCCGATAACGGTGGAGCCATGCCGAACGCAAACCGTGCCTTTATTACGCGCGTCGAACCTATTTCGCCCCCATCAGCATTGCACCTGTCTTAATGGCTCACCTGATTCGGTGATAGATGCATTCCTGGTGGAGGCGCCGGGTACCGCCCCCGGGTCCGCAACGTCTATTCCGCAAAGCGTTTAGCGTCATAGCCGAACAAGCCGGCAGGCTAAATATAGACTTTTCGGGATAATATTTAAAGAGCGGGCAAAAAGTAGTCCAAGTACATACGTGATACATTGGAGCGGTATGGAGAGGGGGGTATGTTATGAACAGCGATCCCAGTATCCCGTTTGCGCCCATGGAGACAATTTGATGCCGGTCAATGAAGCCCAAGAAAAGGAAATCGAGCAGCTTCGCGGCCAATCTTTCAAGACATCGCGTTCCACAGTATCAGCCATGGAGAAGAAGCTGTACAAAGCCATTCCTGTATTGGATCAGGGGTTTATTAGGGTCATTGATTACATGGGCGACGATGGGGCAGTCGTACAGGCGGCCCGTGTATCTTATGGTCGGGGAACCAAAAAAATTTCCGAGGATCGCGGTTTAATACGATACCTCATGCGCCATCATCATACGACGCCGTTTGAGATGTGCGAAATTAAATTCCACGTCAAGCTGCCGGTATTCGTTGCCCGGCAGTGGATTCGCCACCGCACAGCCTCAGTGAACGAATATTCCGCCCGTTATTCTATTTTGAACCGGGAATTTTACATTCCTGCACCCCAACAATTATCGACGCAGTCACAAGAAAATCGCCAGGGCAGAGGGAATGTTTTGCAAGGAGATGAGGCAGTCCGTGTGCTGGATATCCTTCGCGAAGACTCAGCCCGGAATTACGCTGATTATCAGGAAATGTTAAATGAAGATGATGAAGGGAATATCATCGATCCCAAACGCAATGGTCTCGCCAGAGAGTTAGCTCGAATGAACCTTCCGCTGAATATCTACACCGAATGGTATTGGAAATGTGATCTCCATAATCTTTTACATTTCTTAAGCTTACGAGCGGACTCGCATGCACAACATGAGATACGAGTTTATGCTGATGCAATGATGGAGGCTCTGCGAGCATGGGTCCCCATCACAGCGGAAGCATTCGAGGATTACCGTCTGGGCGGTGTCCATCTGTCCCGCGCCGGCTTAGAAGCGGTGAAGCGGATGATCGCGGGTGAAAAAGTTTCGGCTAGGAATAGCGGTATCGCTCCTCGGGAATGGCGGGAATTGATGGTGTCGCTTGGCCGTGAAGATTGATAATTAATCGAATTTAATAATTTCCTACAATCGACCCAGGCTAGAAGGATTCTATATTTTATTTTGTAGGGGCAGCAGATAACGGTGACTAAGAAAAAATAGAATCTTGCATTCGCGAAAGGGCTGTAGCACTGATCCGCGGCGATGTTAAATAATTCCTTCGAGGATAATAACCGTACCATTGGTTTTCCTAATATGTTGTTTAAGGCTCCCCGCGGCTTGTCCCCGATTAATGATAATGCTCTTGGATCACATTCCTATGCCATCGGTGCAGAGGCAAAAGTAGGAGAATAAGTTTATTCTTATCCCTGCCAGCCGATGGCCTTGCTTTCAATCAAGTTGCTAATTTCGTCCTCGCTCATTCCCCAGGAGGCCAAGCCAGCAGCCGTGTTTGCGCCCAATTCGGGGGGGGCGGACTTAATTCCGATAGGTGTACGGGAAAATCGCGGAGCGGGTACGGGCTGTTTTATGCCTTCGACATCCACGAAACTGCCGCGTGTCTTTGCGTGGGGATGTTCGAAGGCCTCGTCAAACGTGAGCACCGGCGCGAAGCAGATGTCTGTGCCTTCCATGATTTCACACCATTGATCGCGCGTTTTTTCAGCAAATAGAGCTTCAAATTTTTTTGCCATCGCTGGCCAGGTATTGCGATCCATTTGCGATGGTAGGTCGGCGGCTTGTAGACCCAGTTTCTCCAATAGAATAGCGTAGAATTTGGCCTCGATGGAGGCAATGGAAACGAACTTATCATCCGATGTTTTATAACAGCGGTAAAAATGCGCCCCACCGTCGAGGATATTGCTTGTGCGTTCATGGACCCAATCTCCGGCTGCCAAAGAGCCGAATGCACCCGTAGCCAAATAAGCGGCACCTTCCGTCATTGCGGTGTCGACGATCTGGCCATGGCCTGATTGCCGTGCCTCAATTACGGCCGCTAAAATTCCAACCGCAAGGAACATCGCACCTCCTCCCATATCACCCACTACATTGAGAGGCGGTGTTGGGAGTTCCTTTGGACCAATGGCGTGTAAGACTCCGGTCAGGGCAATATAATTGAGGTCGTGGCCTGCGGCCTGATTTAGAGTGCCGTCCTGGCCCCATCCTGTCATCCGGCCGTAAACCAGCCTTGGATTTCGCGCCAAGCATTCGTCGGGACCCAGGCCAAGACGCTCAGTCACGCCTGGGCGGAACGGATCAATGATCGCATCTGCGGTCTCCACCAATTTCAGTACTGTCGCAATACCATCGGGGTGCTTCATATCAATTGCCACCGAGGGCCGGCCCCGGCGTAGAAGATCGGTTCGCGTGGTGCGCGGACTACCTAATCCGGAAGGCGCATTCCGGTCTATCCGCAAAATATCCGCGCCCATATCCGACAGCAGGCTGCAACACAACGGTGCGGGGCCAATTCCCGATAATTCAATGATCTTGACACCTGCTAATGGGCCGCCAGATTGGTCGTTCTTATTTTCTGTAGACATAGTATTCCTCGTTTCCTGCGAACTCATCACGAATTCTCGCTGGCTGGACCAACTTGCTGTTGCATGATGGATTCATAAACCTTTAGGACGGCAGTAACATTTTCGCCGCCCCCATCTTTGCCGCGCGCTATACGCATAACGTTATGTACCTGCGGCCCCAGCAGCAAGGGCATATCCAGTTCATCCGCCAGCTCTAAGGCCAAACGCAAGTCTTTATAAGCTAGGTCCACAGTGAAGGCAGGTGTAAAATCTCTCTCTAGGGCGCTCTTCGCAACACCGCGGTAGCTCATCGAATTGCCGGAGCTGTTGCGTACAATTTCGTTTAACACAGCCGCGTCCATGCCGGCTGCTACACCCATCATTAATCCTTCTGCTGCCGCCACCATATTGGTAAATGCAATCATGTTGTTGACTAATTTTGCCACACAACCGCTACCCAATTCACCCGTGTGCACTATAGTTTTACCGAAGGATTCAAATATGGGCAGGCAACTATCAAATGCCCTCTTCTTGCCACCGACCATGATTGCAATAGTCGCCTTTTCCGCGCCCACTACTCCGCCTGAGACGGGGCCATCAAGGGCAACCACATCCTTTTCGGCCATTTCATTGGCGATCTTTTTCATCATCGCCGGCGAATTGGTAGACAGATCAACATAGATCGTGCCTGGTACGGCATTCGCCAATATGCCATCTGGTCCCAGCGCGACCGCTTCAACATCGCTAGGCATGGGAAGGGATGTCATGACTACTTCTGAGCCTGATACGGTTCCGGCAACGGAACCAGCGGCAATGCCACCTACCGACACGCAAGTCTGAACGGCATCGTCAGCGAGGTCATGTACCCGAACCTCATGCCCACCCTTAATGATGTTCCGGCACATGGGTCCACCCATGTGCCCAAGTCCAATAAAACCAACTTTCATAATTTTTCTCCCATGGTGTTCTAATTATTATCTAGATAGCTGGGCGGAATGGCTATGGTGAAGATAATGCGCATGAAGTAACACGGTAATTTTATATCGAAGAGTTGATCGGGGAAGGATGTGTCTCGAACAATGTTAGAGTTTCCGCAGGCAGTCGTTCGGAATATTACAAGAAGTCAAGATATGTCGGACTGGTTTCGGCCAAAATTATTCAATATAGACGACACCTAGAGGGTAGCGGATGTGCTGCTAGCTCGAATTTTACCCAAAATTAAGGAGGTGGTACCCATTAGCACTCAAAATGATGTTACTGACTTGCGGCCTCTGATAAATTCGCCGATGCTATTTGCCGAAAATTTTATGCAGAGAAACAACGAGTATGGCGATTGATAAGTTAGGGTTAGAGTTCACTGCCGCCTTGCCAGAGACAGTAAAAGCTTTCAACGATGCCATGGACGATTACATGGTGTTCACAGGCGAACCCGTAGGACATTTGTTGGCGGCTGCGGAGGTCGATCCGGACTTCGCTCTGGGGTATTGCCTAACGGGTTGTCTGCGTCTGTTTGGCGGAGTAAGCGCGGCGCATCCTCGGATAAATCTAGAACTACGTGCGGCCAAGGCTCGGCGCAGCCGGGTCACCGTGCGAGAACAGGCACATATTGATGCCTTTGAACGGGCGGTAATGGGTGAAATGTGTGAGGCAGGGGAGATGTGGGATGCAGTCCTGCAAAAGTTTCCCCACGACATGATGGCCGCCAAATGCGCACATGAAGCCTATTATTTGGTGGGCGAATCCGACCGGATGCGTCGATCGGTCATGCAAATCCTACCAGCCTGGGGTGAAGATCGACCCTACTATGGGTACCTTCTGGGTATGGGCGCCTTTGGGTTGGAGGAGGCGCGCGACTATCGAGTAGCGGAGGATATGGGACGCAAGGCCTTTGAACTAGAACCCGCTGATTGCTGGGCCGTGCACGCCGTGGCCCATGTCATGGAAATGGAGGGGCGGCGAGAGGACGGCATTGCCTGGCTGGAAGGCACTAGAAAACATTGGAACGGCGCTCGATGGCTGCGCGGGCATTTGTGGTGGCATTTGAGCCTCCCATTGATGGAAGAAGGTCAGTTCGACCGAGTGTTGCAAATTTTTGACGACTACGTTTCCGACTGTGACAAGGACATGGTTACCCGCTTGAATGATTGTACGTCTCTCCTATGGCGCCTGGAATTGAAAGGTATTGATGTGGAGGACCGCTGGGATCTTCTGGTTGACTTGTGGTCTGATCACGTCAACGACCACGCTTTCGCATTGGCCGATGCCCACATCGCCATGACTATGGTAGCTGCAGGGGGTGAAAAAAAATTGGGCCGTTTTCTGGAAAGCCAGAAAGCCTATATAGAGGGCGCAAACAATACCAACAGTTGGATTATGGAAAACGTTGGGCGAGCGCTATGCAAAGGCGTAATTGCCTTCCGCCGTAGCGATTACGCGAAGGCTTCTGATATGATTAGCGGCGTGCTTGATCAAACCTACCGTATAGGCGGTTCTAACGCCCAGAGGGATCTGTTTAGGCTTACAGCTGAGGCGGCTAAGATGAATTTAGTGCCGGCGTACGCAACTGGGTAGAAGGTCAGCATTGGCATTGTTCAGCCTCAAACACTGCCAGTTTCAGCGGGAGAATTTCACCCATCCAGGCGGGACTGTCACGATGGTCTTCCAAGTTGTTGCCGGTGTTGGGGTGTAGAAATATAGTTAGGTCGCGGCGGTTGAGCATGAGCCACGGGACAAGCTCGGCGAACCGTTCCGGATTGAATTTGACCTGGTAGCTCCACCGAGGGTGCGGTCCAACCTCTTTTTCATGCCAGCGGCCCATTTCAATATCGAAGGTTGCCTCAATCTCCTCGCGCAGGGCTTTAGCCGGCTCTCGGCTATCAGCGTCAAAATAGACGTGTGCGTGGTAGTCTTGAATATCAGGAAGCGCTGCCATGGTCAGGCTGCTTCGGTTTTGATCCCTTTGTTCGTGAAAGTTTCTTGCAATTCACCAGCTTCGAACATCTCACGCACGATATCGCAGCCGCCGATGAACTCGCCCTTAACATAGAGTTGCGGGATTGTGGGCCAGTTGGAGAATTCCTTAATTCCGTTGCGTACATTGTCGTCGGCAAGGACGTCAACGCCTTTGAACTTAACACCGATATGGCTCAAGACCTGTACTACCATCGAGGAAAAACCACATTGTGGAAATACCGGCGTACCCTTCATGAATACGACCACATCATTGGCATCGATCTCACTTTGAATGCTGTCAAATACGGGATTGTCACTCATTGTACGTTTTCCTTCCTAAAGTATTCCTTTGGAGGAGAAGTCAGACCGGCAAATTCAGTGGAATTAACCGTCGGCCTCCGGAATCTCTGTTTGTAGTGCGAGGGCATGCAACTGTCCTCCCATTCGACCCTGAAGGGCCTGATAGACCATCTGATGCTGCTGCACCCTCGATTTACCCTCAAACGCGTGCGAGACTACCATAGCCGCATAATGATCGCCGTCACCTCGTAAATCCTCGATGGTGACTTGGGCATCAGCAATGCCTTCCTTAATCAGCTTTTCAATCTCTGCGGCATCCATAGCCATAGTAAATCTCCAAATCTAGGCGTTCTCCATATAGTTCGGTAACCAAGCCTCATGTAAACGCTGCAGCTCTTCCACACATATAGGTGGACACCCGTTTAAGGTCAACGCCTTGCCTCCGGTACGCCCAACGATTTGGACCGGGATACCCCTGTCATGTGATCGTTGCACTACCCGCACCATTTTGGCATCTGGCAATGCGAGCAAATACCGTGCCTGATCTTCGCCAAACCAAAAGCCTGGATCGTCCGGACCTTCAAGAGTTAAACCTATGTTGCCCGCCAACGCCATTTCCGCTGCAGCGACTAGCAGACCACCGTCGGAGAGGTCATGACAGGTCCCCACCCAACCTTCCTCGATCAATTCGCGGACAAAATCGCCATTTCGACGCTCGGCAAATAAGTCTATAGGTGGTGGCGCACCATCCTCAAAGCCCAATAATTGCTGGACATAGACAGATTGTCCTAAATGACCTTGGGTTTTGCCTATCAATAGCAGCCCATCACCCGAGCGGCACAAGGCAAGATCCGCAACGCGATTAAGATCTTCCAAAACCCCAATGCCGCCGACGGACGGGGTTGGCAGGATCGCTTGCCCCTGGGTTTCGTTATAGAGAGAGACGTTGCCCGACACGACTGGAAAGTCCAAGGCACTGCAAGCGGCCGCCATACCCTTGATGCAGCCGACCAATTGACCCATGACTTTTGGTCGTTCAGGGTTGCCAAAATTTAAACAATCAGTGATTGCCAGTGGTTTTGCACCAACTGCGCTCAGATTACGCCAGACTTCGGCAACCGCTTGCGCTCCGCCGGTTTCAGGTGCTGCTGCACAATAACGGGGAGTGCAGTCTGTGGCCATGGCCAGACCCTTGTTGGTACCATGTATACGTACGATTGCTGCGTCTCCGCCAGGTTTTCGCACCGTGTCGGCCATGACCGTATGATCGTATTGCTCCCATACCCAACGACGAGAGGATAAATGTGGCCCAGCCAGCAAAGTCCGCAATGCCGAAATGGGATCCATAGGCTCTTCGATTTTGCCCAAAGGCGTAGGGTTGCCCGTAGGTATCCAAGGTCGTTCATATTCGGGGGATTCGTCGACTAGCGGTCCGACGGGAATGTCAAAAGCAACTGCGCCCTGGGAGTAGCCCACAAAACGACCGGTATCTGTCACTTTGCCAACTACAGCAAAATCGAGTTGCCACTTCTTAAAAATTTTCTGAGCAATATTTTCCACCCCGGGACGTAACACCATCAACATACGTTCCTGGCTTTCCGATAGCATCACCTCGTAGGGCGTCATGCCGTCTTCCCGCTGGGGCACCTGGTCGATATCTAGTTCAAAACCGACGTTGCCCTTATCCGCCATTTCCACTGAAGAACAGGTCAATCCCGCTGCACCCATATCTTGGATAGCAATGATGGCATCGGTCGCCATAAGTTCCAGGCAGGCCTCGATTAGTAATTTCTCAGTGAAAGGATCGCCAACCTGCACCGTGGGGCGTTTCTCTTCGGTGCCTTCGCCGAACTCGGCGGACGCCATGGTAGCGCCATGAATACCGTCTCGCCCAGTCTTTGCACCCACGTAAACCACCGGATTGCCAATGCCGGCGGCTGCCGAATAGAATATATTTTCTTTATCTGCTAGGCCCACGGTCATGGCATTTACTAGGATGTTCCCGTTGTAGGCGGCGTTAAAATTTACCTCGCCGCCAACCGTGGGCACTCCCACGCAATTACCATAACCGCCGATGCCAGCGACCACACCCGAGACCAAATGCCGAGTTTTGGTATCTTCTGGGCTACCAAATCGAAGGGCGTTCATATTGGCAATGGGGCGGGCCCCCATGGTGAAGACATCGCGCAGAATACCGCCTACCCCAGTGGCCGCGCCCTGATAGGGTTCGATGAAGGAAGGGTGGTTATGGCTTTCCATCTTGAAGATGGCAGCTTTGCCGTCGCCGATATCCACTACGCCGGCGTTCTCGCCGGGTCCACAGATTACCCAGGGCGCCTCGGTCGGCAAAGTCTTAAGCCAGACCTTGGAGGATTTATAGGAACAATGTTCTGACCACATTACGGAAAAAATGCCCAATTCAGTAAGATTTGGCACGCGGCCCAGTACGTTCTGGATGGTTTGGTATTCATCGTCTGACAGGCCATGCTCGGCCACCAGTTCTGGGGTGATGGACGGATCGTTATGCAGGCTCATGACAAGGCCGTCACCAAGCTTTGCATCATACCTTGGCCATCAGTGCTACCATGAATTGCTTCCACCGCCCGTTCCGGATGAGGCATAAGACCCAGAACGGTTTTTTGTTTATTGAGGATCCCCGCGATATTTTCCACCGAACCATTGGGATTGTCGTTGTCATATCGAAAGGCGATTCGATCTTGGTCCTTCAATTCCGCCAAGGTATCTGGCTGAGCAAAATACTGACCATCGTGATGTGCAACGGGAATGCACAGAACCTGATCCTTATCATAATGATTTGTAAATAACGTTTGGCTATTTTCAACGCGGATACGCACGTTTCGGCAGACAAACTTCAACCCTGCGTTGGGTAGTAATGCGCCTGGTAATAGGCCTGTCTCTGTCAACACCTGAAAACCGTTGCAAATCCCTAAGACTGCGACGCCCTGGTCTGCCCGGGTGATTACTTCCCTCATAATGGGAGAGCGGGCGGACATGGCGCCGCTACGTAAATAATCACCGTAGGAAAAACCTCCTGGCAGCACGATCAGGTCAGTCTTGGACAATTCGCTGTCGCCGTGCCAGACCATCTCTACCGGTTTTCCGATGGCTTGAGTTAGGGCAACTTGCACATCGCGATCACAATTAGATCCGGGGAAAACGATGACGGAAGCTTTCATTAGGGCTTAATCGTCTTCCAATTCGACCGTGTAGTTTTCGATGACGGTATTGGCCAGCAATTTCTCACACATTTCGGCCACAGCCGCCCGGGCACAAACCGCGTCCGTTTCTGTCAATTCCAGCTCAATCAACTTGCCCTGGCGTACCTCTACCACTCCTTCAAAACCCAAATTGGCAAGTGTCAATCCAATAGCTTTGCCTTGGGGATCAAGGACACCGTTTTTGAAAGTTACATGCACGCGTGCTTTCATTGCATCACTGTCGGTCCTTTAAGATCGCTGGGACCCCCTTCGGGCAAGATGCCCATGCGCCTGGCTACTTCCTGATAGGCCTCTGCCACGCCGCCGAGATCGCGGCGGAAGCGGTCCTTATCCAGCTTCTCATTGCTTTTGATATCCCATAGACGGCAGCTATCGGGGCTGATTTCATCCGCTAAAACCGTGCGAACATCTTCTTCAGAAAACAGCCTCCCGAATTCAACCTTAAAGTCCACGAGCCGGATGTTCACTGCAGTGAACATACCGTATAGGATGTCGTTAATGCGAAGCGCGAGGGTCATCATGTCTTCTATTTCCGCCGGGCTGGCCCAGCCAAAAGCAGTGACATGTTCCTCCGATACAAGTGGGTCGCCCAGATCGTCGGATTTATAACAGAATTCTACGATGGATCGAGGCAGAGGCGTACCTTCAGGGATACCGAGTCGCGTCGCCATTGATCCGGCAGATACGTTGCGTACGATAACTTCCACCGGGATTATCTCTACCTCACGAATCAATTGTTCCCGCATGTTTAGGCGGCGGACAAAATGGGTCGGAATTCCGATCTCGCCCAGGCGAAGCATGATGTGTTCCGAGATGCGGTTGTTTAATACTCCCTTGCCAGTAATTAGGCCCTTTTTCTCATTGTTGAAGGCCGTTGCGTCGTCCTTGAAATATTGAACCAACGTACCCGGCTCTGGGCCTTCGTAAAGGACTTTTGCTTTGCCTTCGTAGACTTTTCTTCGCTTGGCCATGAAAACCTCAACCGTATGGGCGGTGGTTTTCTAGGCGCGAGAAAGCCTTCCACCGGAGCTTTCGACGTATAACCGAATTGGGGCGGTAAAACAACGCGGGTGGAAGCTAGGCTGAAGTTGTTTTTGGAAAATATACCGAGATATCCAGTTGCTTCACCCCCACGCGACGGGTTATGGGTGGGCAAGTAATAAGCAACCAAATGGTGGAGCTTTTAGTTCATGACGACCTTTGACAAGCGTGGAAAATCCTTCGAAGCAAAATACGCCCATGACCAGGAGACCCTTTTTAAGATCGGCGCTCGACGCAACAAATTACTGGGGCAGTGGATGGCTGGCCAATTGGGTTTGGCTGGTGCCGACGCAGAAGCCTACGCTAAGGCCGTGGTCGTCTCGGATTTTGAAAAACCCGGCGACGAGGACGTGTTTGAAAAGGTGTGGGCAGATGTGCAAAGCAAGGGTCTCGGTCTGACCGAGGGCCAGGTACGCGAGAAAATGCAGGATTTTCTGGAAATAGCGCGGGAGCAAGTGAGTTCAGAAGTCTAAACACTATCATTGCAATCCATGACCCGTTATCTGCGACCTATAATTAGGTGCGCATTAAGTTTCTAGATGCCCACAAATCGAGCGGAGCGGAGCTGCAATCATACAACCATCCCTTAAAGGGCTTGGATTGCGGTGACCTTGCCATGGATCTTGTTTATGTAGGACCGACGGAGGTTGAGCGAGTTGTGGAGATTGGTTCCGCTATCCACGGCGTCGAAGGTTTTCGCGGATCGGGCTGTCATTTTCAGACGGGGACGGTCAATTATACGGTGATGTTTGCGAGCGCGGCTTAAAAATCGTCAGTTAAAAACATGGGCCAGTCCAACAGTTGAATAATTTTCGCGATAACTATGCTGCCTGCCGAGAACTTTTTCTGGAACGGGCAGGACGACACGGTGGGCGCATTGTGCGAGCCTTAAATCCAGCTTTGGGCCCGAACGACCTTAAACTGACCACGGAATTTCTGCGTCTTGGTCCAGAAGGGGCAGAGCAAGCTTTAATATTAATATCCGGCACCCATGGTGCCGAAGGTTTCGCTGGTTCGGCTATTCAATGCACATGGTTGGCGGAAGAAAATATTCTGCCGGCCAACATGGCCATTGTCTTGGTGCATGGCCTGAACGCCTTTGGTTTTGCTCATCTGCGCCGTGTAAACGAGAACAACGTAGATTTGAACCGTAATTTCATCGACCACGAGGCTGAACATCCCAAAAACGACAGTTATGCTAAAATTGGTACCGCTATGGCGGCGACGGCTCTGGATGGCCCGGAACGTGAATTCCAAGATCGGGAGTTGGAGCGGCTGAAAATGGAAATGGGCCAAATGAATGTCCTGCGAGCCATCGGGGGCCAATATGATACACCCGAGGGCATGTTTTATGGCGGGCGTATACCAGTCTGGTCCAACAATGCATTACGTAAGCATCTGCCTATACTACTGCCATGTCTACGGCGGGCGGCATACGTAGACATTCACACCGGCCTTGGGCCTGCCGGACATGGTAGTCTTTATTGTTACCATCGTAGAGACACAGCCGAGTTCGAACTGGCTCGCCTCTGGTGGGGCGATGAAACCAGTCCCGCAGCGGCTACGACCATCAATCATGGTAAAACTGGTCATGGCGCGATGGATGCCTTAGCGCCAGCTCAGGTAATTTGCCTGACCTTAGAATTTGGCACCTTACCCTTCGACGAAGTCTTGACGGCTTTGCGGGATGAACATGCCTTATGGTGGCACAGCGGGAGGCAGCGCGATACCGATATCCAATCGGCATTTAAAGCTGCATTTCGGCTTGAGAATGCTGATTGGGAGAAGCGTGTGGTAGCCCGGGGATTGGAAGTCGTCTCTGGGGCCCTTGCTGGCCTTGCATCTGTGTAGAGCGACAAATAGCTATGGGTGCAGGCATGCGTTTGGAAAACGCTCTACTTCTACAATAATGGGCGCCCTCATGTCTTTTGGGTAAATTATCAAATCTTTACAGGCCTGCTTGCTAGGTTGATTTTGTTTTAGATGAAATGTGGCAGAACCTTCTCCGTAAACATGACGAAGGATGCATGGCTCAGCGGGGCAATCATTAAATAATTCATAGGCACGGTTTCCTGCATCTCCTGAATATCATCAATGACCTTTTCTGGCGTGCCACAAACGGCGATCTCATTCACGTAACGTTCAACAGGATCTTCGTTATCCCGAATGGTTTGATCCAACGCTTCAATTTGTTGGGTTTTCTGAGCGCCTGCTTCCATACCGCGAATGCTGCCTTTTTTTCGGAGGTAACTACCGAACATGAACTCGGCCCCCCGGCGGCCTACCGCTTCTGCCTCTGCCGGTGTGGCTCCCATGGCTAGAGTACGTGCCATAGGGATGTCTCTGTCTCCAATGTGATGTCCTGCTAAGTTTAAAGAATTTGAATAAATAGAAAGTTTTAAAGAGATTTCTTTATATGTAGCATGAGGATCCATGAGGATGGAAAAGCCTTGCTGACCGCTCCATTCGAGGGCATCGTGAGATGAAGCAGCTAACCAGATGGGCATGGGATTTTGGACGGGTTTAGGCAGCACTTCCACGTCCTCAAACTGCCAAAATTTGCCCTCATAATTGATTTTTTCATTATTCCAAGCCTTTAGGACTATTTCCACGGCCTCTCGAAAACGAGGGTAGCTTTCCTGTGGTTCGACGTCGAAAATTTTATGTTCCTTCGCATCGAATCCTCTTCCCGCACCCCAATTCACTCGGCCACCGGAAATATTGTCCAGCAACGCCACTTCCTCCGCAAGCCGAAGGGGGTGGTAAAACGATGCCAAGGAGACGGCAGTGCCAATGCGGATATTTTGGGTTCTGGCTGCAATATGTGTACCCATAATGTGGACTGAAGGGCAAACGCTGTAGGTTGAAAAATGATGTTCAGCGAGCCAGACTGCGTCGTAACCAGTACTATCCATTATTTCCATGCGCTGAAAGGCCCGTTCGTACACTGTTTCCAGTGGCACGCGCCGGCCCGGCCAACTGAAGAATTGCAGTACACCAAACTTCACGATGATGTCTCCCGTATACAAGTTGCAGCACATATTTCTGGGGATGTGCGTTCGTATTGTCTATATCGTTATGGAGAATTCTTTAATGTTTAGAAAGCCGGGCAGTTTACACCCGGGTATAGCTCTTTAAAATGTCGTCTATCACGCGCTCTAAATGCATTACCGTATTGCAGGTTTTAGCTATGTGGCAAAACGGTCGGTAACGAGGCATTTCGCTGTCGCCGGTGCCCCAAAAGGTTCCCGGTTCTGGGTTGAGCCAGATGACGCTGCGAGAGCGGTCATGCAGGCGGCGCATAATATCAATCCTGGGGTCAGTGAAGTTGGAGCGGCCATCGCCGAGGATGATGATGGTGGTGTGACGATCCAAATCGTCCATAAAACCTTCTTCATAGTCAAGCAATGCCTGGCCGTAGTCAGTGGAACGAAAGCCAATTGCATTCATGATTTCTGGAATTGCCTGTTCTACATCGTTATTTTTGAGAATATCGCCTACGGAAATCAAACGGTCAGAAAAGGCGAAGGCCTCCAACTGAGCTATGACCTCATGCATTGAATAAAGGAACAGCAACAGGAACCGGGCCGCGGCGGCGACTGATTTAGAGACGTCGCAAATGACGTGGATTTTGGGCCTTTCGATCTTAGTCTGTTTCCAAAACACTTCGAAGGGAATGCCGTCATGAGGCATATTGCGCCGCAGGGTACGGCGGATGTCCAACTGGCCTCGCTTAGTGTGGCGGCGCTGACGAGCATAGCGGCTCGCTAGCTTTTTTGCCATACGGCGCACGATTTTGTGCATACGGTCGAAATCCCGGTGCTCTAGGTTCGACATTTTTGTTTCCATCAAGAATTCTTCACGTAAGGCTTCGCCATTTGCCTTGGCATATAGTTCATATTGGCGTTCCACATAGGAGCGAGCTTGTTCCAACAAATAGCGTCGGCCTTGTTCTAGGCGGTTTGCCAGATCGGCAGCATTGGCATAATTTTCGCCATTATCTTGACCACTAGGCCGTAAGGAAGTGATTAAGCGTTCAAGATCGCGCAGTCCCATGTCGTCTAAAATGCGTCGAGTGAAATAGCCGCGTTGTGTGAAAAACCGGATCTCGGTCGCGCCTACACGGTTGGCAGACTGTTCGACCGCAGCGGCAAGCTCGCTTGCATCAGCATCGAGGATCATTTCCGCAAGAGGCGCGTTAGCCAATTGCTCGGCAAAATCGGCATCCCCCTCTGCACCATCCGGCGGGTGGGAACCTATGCCATCCTCTCTTTCATCAGGCTCGCCAAATTCATCCCTCTGGAAGAACATTTCGAAGACATCTTCGTAGGCGGTAACTTCCTCGGATGTCTTAGCCAGGGCTACGCACAAAGAATCCTTGAAGAATTGCCGGTCATGATACCCGACTAACTCAACGGTTTGGTGCGCATCAATACTCTCCGCCGGTGATATACGGATATCGGCGGCGCGTAGGGCGCGTAGAAAATTCTCAAGTGGCCGTTGCATTTGAGGGTCTGTATCCGTAGTTGCCCGCTTGTATAGCCTTACGAGTAATTTCCCCGATCTGTGGGCGAATAGCGTGGATATCTTGTTCGAACTTCAACAGCACGTTCAAAGTATCGTGAACTAAGTGTGGTGTCAGATCATCGGCATGTAACAGCATGATTACTCGCGCCCAATCCAAGGTCTCGGAAATCGAAGGCAGTTTTTTTAGGTCCTGCTCCCGCAGCATTTGTACAAAAGCTACTAATTTGCGGCGCAATTTTTCGTCGATATCCGGAACCCTTGATGCAACTATCTGCTCTTCTAACTTTGCGTCAGGCAGAGGGATATAAAGATGCAAGCAGCGCCGTTTAAGGGCGTCTCCCATTTCGCGCATGTTGTTTGAGGTTAAGAACACCAAAGGCGGTACGGTGGATTTTATTGTACCGATTTCCGGTATGGTGACCTGAAAGGCGGAAAGAATTTCCAATAAGAATGCTTCGAATTCCTCATCTGATTTATCAATCTCATCAATTAAGAGCACGGCGCCGCGCTCCTGGCGGAGGGCCCTCAACAGTGGCCGGGGTTCCAAGAATTTTTCAGAGAAAAACAGATCACCAAATCCGTGCAGTTTTTGCATGGCCTGGTCCAATCCCGGCGTATTACCCAGTACGTCACCCATTTTGTCCTTTAGGATCTGCGTATAGAGCAACTGTTTGCCGTATTTCCATTCGTATAGAGCCTTGGATTCGTCCAGACCTTCGTAACATTGCATACGGATTAGGGGCAGGTCCAACCAGGCAGCGGAGGCTAAAGCCAATTCCGTCTTGCCCACGCCAGCTGAACCTTCTACCAAAATTGGCTTGGTTAAATTTTCGGCGATGTATATTGCTGTGGCGATTTTCTGGGAGGCTATATAGCCCTGTTCCAGGAGGCCTGAGATAATACTGTCCACGTTCTCAAATTTGGTGGCGTTGGGATCTGTCATAAGTCTCTTTTCACTAAACAACGTTACTGAGGAGGGCCCGACCACGCTTGCGGGCCTGGAGGTCCCCTGCGCTGCCGGCAATACCCTGGGACTTCACCAGATCCCGATTGGCGATGGCCAGGGCGTCTGAAACCTCTATATCCCACGCATTAATGAATGCCTCAACCTTCCCTTCGATATAAATCCCTATCTGGCGAGCGGCGGCGGCCAGTGCCACGAGGGTTTCGTCAGAATTTGTTTTACCGCTATCAAGCAATTCGGCGGCTCGCCAGGCCATGGAGGAATGGGCCTCTGGCATTGTGGAGAGGTGTCCAAGGGCCACCTCAAGTTCTTCTGTTACCTCTCGTTTCATTGCTGCCTTGCATAAAAGAGCAAAACGGTGGCGCATGGCGCCAGCTGTCTTTGCTGCGCCCAGCGCATCCTCTACCCGACGCATGGGTAGGGAAATGGCGTTAAAAGCGCCGCCCAAGGGACCTAACCGATTAGTGTTGGGAATTCGCACGTCCGTCAGTTTTAGACCACAGTGGGGAGAGGGGTGCAGGAAATCGACCTCGACTCCCAACGTCTGCTCTACACCTGGTGTATCCCTCGGTACAATGAAAGAGGTGAATTGCCTTCGTCCCTCGATTTCGTCCGTTATCGCCAAAACCAAAAACAAATCCGCAAGGGGTCCGTTCGTAAGGTAGGCCTTTTCACCATTAAGAATTATATCACTACCATCTAGTACAGCGCGGGTTGAGAGTTTTTTTGGATGCGCTCCAGCTCCCGGTTCTGAGATAGCCATGCAGACCGTATGCCGACCTGCTGCCAGACCGGGCAGGTATTTGGTCTTATGCTCATCTGTTCCCAGTCCCAGGATATGCATGCGTGCATTTAGGGTCTGGCTCATCCAGGAGATAGCCACACCCTGGCAGCCACCAACGTCGGCCAATGTTTCTAAAGTCAGCGCTATGGCCCGATAGTCGCCCGCCCGTCCACCAAATTCTAACGGCAGGGCAATGGACATGAGGCCTGCGTCACCCATGGCGGACCACAGATCGGCCGGGAAATCTAGGCGGCGGCTCAGTTCTTCCCGCGGTGCAATTTCGCGCGCCGCGAAATCAGATACTTCCTCACGCAAAGCCTCGTAGTTAAAGCTGGCCATGACGTTCCTCTCCTATCTCTTTATACTTTCCAACTATACCAATATTGAGTGGTGGAGAGAGCCAATGTTCGAGTTTACTGATCGCAGCAAGGAATATCTGGAGCGTGTGGAGGCTTTTATGGGCCGGCACATCTACCCAGCCGAAGAAACTTATGAAGAGCAAACCGCCAACATGGAAACACGTTGGAACGGCTTTCCTCCAGTGTTGCAGGAGCTAAAGGCCAAGGCGAAGGCTGAGGGCTTGTGGAATATGTTCATGCATGACGAACGCTTTGGCGCTGGTTTATCAAACTTCGAATTCGCGCCTATCATGGAAATTCTGGGCCGGGTATCCATGGCGCCGGAGGTTTTCAACTGCGCCGCGCCCGATGTTGGCAACATGGAAGTCCTGGCGCAGTTCGGCAATGAAGAGCAGCAGAAACGTTGGCTGACACCATTATTAGATGGAAAAATTCGCTCAGTCTTTTGCATGACTGAACCCAACGTGGCCTCGTCGGACGCTACCAATATAGAAACATCCATAGACCGGGATGGTGATGAATATGTTATCAATGGCCGGAAATGGTGGTCCAGCGGGATCGGCCACCCGGCCTGCAATATTGCTATCGTCATGGGGAAAAACGATCCCAACGCCGAACGTCACAAACAACAATCCATGATCCTTGTACCCACCAATACGTCCGGAATTAAAATCGAGCGACTGTTGCCGGTTTTCGGTTATTACCATACGCCTCACGGGCATGGCGAAGTTGTTTTTACGGACGTGCGTGTTCCTGCGTCAAATATGTTACTAGGCGAGGGGCGTGGATTCGAGATTGCACAAGGGCGCCTCGGCCCCGGACGTATACATCATTGCATGCGCCTGATCGGAAAAGCAGAGCGCGCTTTGGAGGCATTGATGCGCCGAGCGAAAGCCCGGGTCGCTTTTGGCAAGCCACTGGCTGAACGCGACACTGTTCGTGCTGATATTGCCAATTCACGTTGCGAAATTGATCAAGCCCGCTTGCTGGTGCTGAATGCTGCATGGAAAATGGACAAGCTTGGCAATAAAGAGGCTCGTAAGGAAATTGCTATGATCAAGGTCGTAGTGCCTCTAATGGCACAACAGGTGATTGACCGTTCAATCCAAGTGCATGGTGGAGGAGGTGTTTCCAACGACTTTGGTCTGGCGCATATGTTTGCTGAAGCCCGTTATCTGCGCATCGGTGATGGCCCCGACGAAGTGCACCGCGAAGCCATCGCTAAACAGGAATTGCGCTCTGTCAACTAGGTGAGGGGGCTAATCCTTTTTCACGCAGTTCCACGATAGCCGATTCGGATTTCTCTAGGTGTCCGAGGCCCATCCCCTTGAGTACGTGGTCGGCTTTTGAAAACTGGATATTGGTATAGGTCGTAATTTCTACCCGGTTGCCCCACGGGTCTAGAAAGTCCATGAAGCGCCCATCAAGGAACGTAACGCCCATGCCTTCAAGTGTTTGGCGTGCCAATTCTTTGTTGTCCACGGCAATGCCGAAATGTCTATTTTCATCTGGCGCCTGGGTTCGGCCCTTGGAAAAATTGATAAACTGGTCACCAAAATAGATGAAGGCAATTGTATCGCTGCGGCTGTGGATTTCGAATTCAAGAAAGCGGCCGTAGAAAGTGAGGGCTTCATCAATGTC
This sequence comes from uncultured Rhodospirillaceae bacterium, assembly GCA_964507245.1. GTDB lineage: Bacteria > Pseudomonadota > Alphaproteobacteria. The sequence continues at coordinate 1,107 of CAZDQC010000045.1, read as the reverse complement.
GCCTACTTCCAATGCGACATGATTGATTCCGACCGCCTTGGCCTTAGAATTTTCTTTATTGTCAATCGTCGTCATATGACCACCCATCAGACTATCTATGCATACAGGATATGGTTGCTTCACCTTCACGGACTAAATCTTCGACTACTTCGGCGACCGATTTTGTCTTATGGGAATAGGCGATTGACTGTCCAGCCGGGTAGTGCATCAACGGTGCCACCTCATGTTCGTCGATAGCGCCGAGCAAATCGCCGATAAGGATGTCCTGGTAGGGCATGGCCAGGGGTTTTGGCGCTTCATCCTTCGCCCATTCGTCTGACCATTGAGTGCGGATTTGTCGCAAGGTTTTACCGGAGTCTGCTCGCGAAATGACGGTATCGCTGCTGCCGGCGGACAGGAGCTTTTTGATCAATGTGGGGTGCAGAGCATGTTCAGTTGTCGTGAGCCAAGAGGTGCCAATCCAGACGCCTTGTGCGCCAAGGGCATAGGAGGCTGCAATATGTCGGCCCGTGGCCACTCCCCCGGCAGCCAGTACAGGTATATCGCCCGCTAAATCAACGATCTGAGGTACCAATGAGAAGGTGCCTATTGGTCCCGTATGTGCTCCGGCATCGTGACCCTGTGCGACTAGGATATCAACACCGCTATCGAGTGCAGGTTGGACATGCCGTGGATTTCCCAACAAGGCGATCGTTATCTTGCCGTTGGCACGGGCCCGCGCCACAGTCTCTCGAGGCGCGCCAATTCCGCAGGCGAAGATATTCACATCTGAAGCAAGGACTTTTTCAATTTGCGCTTGCGCCATTTGTTCAGAGCGGACAAATCGGCTGCGCATTCCCGGTTGCGTTGCTTTGGGAACGTTATATTTCTTGTAAATTTCTTCAACAAATTCCTGGTGCTCTTTAGGTAATTGTTCTTCGATTGCGGTCCGGTCATCTAGATCTGGCATGCCGCGGGGCAAGACGAGGTCGACCCCAAACAGCTTGTCGCCTACTCGATCCCTGATTTCTAATAATCGTTCTTCGATCTCTTCGGGTGTATCCCGTGTTGCACCGAAGATGCCGATGCAACCAACTTCAGCCAGCGCGCACACCACATCCACTGAAT
>CAZDQC010000044.1:14708-24721 GCA_964507245.1 uncultured Rhodospirillaceae bacterium | reverse complement strand
CACCTACATCTGAACCGGCATGGGGTTCTGTCAGGTTCATGGTGCCAGTCCATTGCCCGGTGACTAGGTTTTCCAGGTACGTCGCCTTCAATTCGCCACTACCATGAGCGCTGATTGCCTCGATTGCGCCCTGCGTCAGCAAGGGGCAGACAGCAAAGCCCATGTTGGCGCTGTTCCATAGTTCAGCGCAGGCATTTGCTAGAGAGACGGGTAGCCCCATTCCACCATAATTGGTATCGAAAGGGATGCCGTTCCAGCCGCCGTTACGAAAGGCTGCATAGGCCTCCCGGAAGCCATCGGGCGTGGTCACCACACCATTGGCTAAAGTAGAGCCCTGGGTGTCGCCTTGACGGTTCAGGGGCGCCAGAATTCCTGAAGCCAGCTTGCCTGCCTCCTCCAATACTGCTTCAGTTGTTTCCCTGTCCGTTTCGGCGAATTTTGGCAGGCTCAAAAGTCCGTCTAAATCGCAAATCTGGTTCAGTGTAAAGCTGATGTCCTTTAGGGGGGCTTGATAAACACTCATGGCGGCGACCCTCATCACAGGCATTAGATTGACTGATTAATTTGGTAATATGCTATCTCTGCCCCGAAAGGCAACGACAAGCTTTGTTGGTACTGTTGCCAGTAGAAGAAGAAGCGGATGAATGATCAAGCAAATATCTTGAGTGACGAACTCAATGCCTACGATCGGGTGTCTGAAGGTACCCGATGGCCAGCCATGTTGACCCATGTGGATGGAGAACGGCAGGAGCGGTATCATCAAATTTTGGCCGTAGATGGCGCCATTTTTGGCACATTGGCGGATGTTTCAATCTTTGCCCAGGATGTCTCCCGAACCATTGCCAAAGCCGGCCTTCCCAATGATGGTCGTATTTTGTTGAGCCAGCGTATTTTTCAGACGGGGTACGTTCGTTTAGGCGAAGAGCTTTCCGTGGAAGCCGAGGTTGGTCCGGATAGTGATGGACCCCGAGGGCGTTACTTGACCTGTAATATTGGCTTTCGCCGCACCAACCGGGCAGTAGCACTGCGCATGGTGACCCAGTACCTGCTACCATTCGCTAAGGTGCCGGATTTGCCGAGAACAACTACTACACCCCTCGATCCTGCGCAGGGTATGGAGGTCGTTGGTTGTCTGGAACTTACGCCCGAGAAAGTTGCCGAATTTTCGCAGGAAGTCGGGAATCTACTCCATTCGGACCCAGAATACGCTCGCTCCAGAGGGTTTCGGGCTCCCATTGCCCAAGGTTTGACGCAGTTGATTGCAATGCATAGCGCAGTGGTCAATCAGGCTATGCCATGGGAGATGGATTTACAGACCCGATTTGTACGACCGGTGTTTTGGGACAGCAAATTAGTCCTTTATGCCGATCCGGGACGCCGCTTGTATCGCTGTGTGGATCAGCATGGAAAAATGACGGCGGAGGCAACTCTGAACCATTTGACCATCGTGGATATGGAACCGTGAGGCGAACTGTGACGCTAGTTGGTAGGGCTGATCGGGCCGAGGATCGGGCACAGGCCGCCGCCCTGCTGAGAGAAGGACAGCTTGTCGCCTTCCCAACCGAGACCGTCTATGGCCTGGGTGCTGATGCCACTAACGGAGCGGCCGTTGCCACAATTTTCGAGGCCAAGCAGCGTCCTCACTTCAATCCGCTGATTGCACATCTATCAGAAAACGCCATGGTCGACGAAATTGCGCTGTGGAATGAGGAGGCTCGTGCTCTGGCCAAGGCTTTTTGGCCTGGCGCCCTGACATTAGTGCTGCCGCGCAAGCCGGATTGCATCATCGCTGATATTGTCTCTGCTGATTTGGATACGATTGCTCTACGTATTCCTAGCCATCCACATGCCCGGGCCTTGCTAAGGGCCACGGGTCGTCCGGTTGCGGCCCCATCGGCCAATCGCTCCGGACGGATTAGTCCCACGATGGCCGCGCATGTGAACGGGGAATTCGACGTGCAGGTTGCCATGGTTCTGGATGGTGGCTCTTGCGAGATAGGTCTGGAGAGTACTGTGGTGGGATTTCCGGATGGCCGTCCGGCGTTGCTGCGTCCAGGCGGTATTTCCCTGGAGGATTTGGAGCTAGTCGTGGGACATCTAACGACAGTAACCAACCCCGCTGCGCCGCAATCGCCAGGGCAATTGGCAAGCCATTATGCCCCCAACAAAAAACTACGTCTGAATGCCATGAATTGCGCTGCCGGCGAATTGCTAGTCGGTTTTGGTGCGGTCCATGATGGGCCCTACAACCTGAGTCCACGCGGCGACCTTCGTGAGGCGGCGGCCAACCTTTTCGCCATGCTGCGGCAGGCCGATCAGGGTCCGGGCCAGGTCATCGCCGTGGCGTCAATACCTAACGAAGGTGTAGGTCGGGCTATTAATGACCGCCTGCAACGGGCCGCCGCGCCACGGGCCTGAGCTTGTTGCTGGCAGGCAAAAGCGTTACATCAATTTAATGGGATCAAACACTGACCGACCCAATGCAGTGCCGTATGCCGTCTTGGACAGTATTAAGGCGGCAGTGGGCTCCAAGGGCTATACGACTGACCCGGATGAAATTGCCCTGCAATGCCAGTCATGGCGCGATAACTGGTGCGGCTGGGTGCCTATGGTCGTGCGCCCGGCCAATGTGCGGGAAGTCGCCGCCGTAGTCGGCATTTGTGCTGAAACGGATACCCCGATTGTGCCCCAAGGCGGCAACACGGGCCTAACCGGGGGTGGACAACCCCATGACACAGGAACAGAAATAATTCTTTCAACATCACGCATGAACAAAATCCGAGAGATTGATACCACCAACAATACCATGACCGTGGAAGCAGGTTGCATCCTGTCTAATCTGCAGGATGCAGCGTTAGTGGCGGATCGTCTGTTCCCGTTGTCGCTGGCGGCTGAAGGCTCGTGCCAGATTGGTGGAAATCTATCAACCAACGCTGGCGGCACCCAGGTGTTGCGCTATGGCAATGCGCGCAATTTGGTCTTGGGACTGGAAGTTGTCCTGTCAGATGGTCGTATCTGGGATGGCTTGCGTGGGCTGCGCAAAGATAATACTGGCTATGACTTAAAACAGTTCTTCATCGGTGCCGAAGGCACCTTGGGCATTATCACGGCGGCGGTGTTGAAGCTGTTTGTGAGGCCAACCGAGATTCAAACTGCTCTTGTAGCCGTGCCGGACCCGGGCGCTTCTCTGCATCTATTGAGCCGGATGCGCAATTCGGTCGGTGAGCGGGTAACAGCATTCGAACTGATCCAGCGGCGGGCCATCGATTTTGTTCTACGGCATCTGCCTAATATTTCCGATCCCTTTGACCAGGAACATCCTTGGTATGTATTGATGGAGGTTTCAGGCCAGGGATCCCCGGAAAGTTTGCGAGGCCCGGTGGAAGAGGTGCTGGAAGGCGGAATGGAGGCTGGCGAGGTGCTGGATGCGGTGGTGGCGGCCAACCGGTCTCAGGGCGAGGTGCTGTGGAAGATCAGAGAATTTATTCCCGAGGCGCAGAACTATGAAGGGCAATCCGTCAAACACGATGTCTCCGTGCCACTGTCCCGTATAGCGGAATTCATAGAGCGGGCTGACGAGGCCTTGCAGAGCGCCTATCCCGGCGTACGTTGCGTAGCCTTTGGTCATATTGGCGATGGCAATATCCACTACAATCCGGCCCAGCCGCTAGGTCCGGATGGCATTGAATTCGGGGCGGCACATGGTGAAGTCAATCGCATCGTACATGAACTGGTCATGGAGCTAAATGGTTCCATCTCCGCCGAACACGGTCTCGGTCGCCTGCGCCGGGAAGAGGCCAGGCGCTACAAGTCAGATGTCGAAATGGACTTGATGCAAAAAGTCAAAGTTGCCTTGGATCCCGGTAATATTATGAACCCCGGTAAGGTGGTGTAATTTGAACCCATCGGTGCAGGCGGCGGAACATAGCCGCTGGGGCATCGTGGTTCTTGCCATCACATGTGGCATCGTGGCGGCGATCCAGGTAGGCAAGGTACCGCCGCTGATCACCCAGTTGCAGGTAGATTTGGAAATGTCCCTCGTCACGGCTGGTTGGTTGGCGTCGTTGTTCAATCTAACTGGCGCACTGCTGGGGATCCTTGGGGGCGCTGTGGCCGACAAAGTTGGGCCCCGGCGAGTTCTGATGGCCGGCCTAGGAGGATTTGCTGCAGCCGGATTTGTTGGAGCTCTGGCGGATCATGGTACCTGGCTACTGGCGTGCCGGACCGTTGAAAGCATGACTATGTTGGCTTGCACCGTATCCGCGCCCCGTTTCATCGTCGCTGCCACGAACAATCGGCATCGTAACTTGGCTCTGGGAGCCTGGGGCAGTTTCATGCCTGTGGGTATGGCCGTCGCCCTGATCGGAGCGCCACCCATTGCCGCGATTTTTTCCTGGCAAGGGGTTTGGCTGACGGCCGCCAGCTTGGCTGTTGTTTGTTTGGTCGCCGTTTGGATCATAACTTCGCCGCGTCGCTGGCCGCAGGTGCCCGGTTCAGGTACTTCTATTCCTTGGCGACAACTAAGTCAGGCGGTGTTGCGGCCTGGTCCCTTGCTATTGGGGTCTTGTTTTGCCTTGTACTCCCTTCAGTTTTTCGCCGTTGCGTCGTGGCTGCCCACCTATTTGACCGAGATTTTGTCGTTCGCACCTCACCAAGCAGGTCTCGCTACTGCGTTCGTCGTATTTGGTAACGGCCTGGGAAATTTGTTCGCCGGCTTACTTTTGCACCGAAACGTGCGCCGGGTCTGGCTTCTGGTTGTGGCCTATGCTCTCATGCTCTTGTGTTCGTTGGGCATATTTGCTCCCTCCGTCGACGTATTTTGGAAGCTGCCTCTGGCCTTCGCGTTTAACTTCTTCGGCGGATTGCTGCCGGCCGCTTGTTTGGCGGGCACGGCAGATCACGCGCCCCGACCCGAAATGATTGGTACCGTAAACGGTATCGTGGTGCAGGGCGCAGCAATTGGTAGCCTAGCGGGGCCGCCAGCCATGGCAGTAATGATCACCGGTTTTAACGGCTGGGAGGGAACCTATTGGCTGATGGTGGTCTGTTGTATTGCCGGTCTGAGCCTTGCCGCTTGGCTGGGCCGTATCGAACGACGGTTAGGGATCTCCTAGAATAAGCTGCCTTGGGTCGGTGTTTTCCGGACCTCCGCCATGCAGGCATCATCATCGTTACGCGGACTGTTTACCCGGTGGGAGACGGGGCGGGCCTTCATCCTGGGTGCATGTTCTGGTTTAAATAGCTCCGTTTGTGGCGTTTTTTCCGGATCGAGCCAGGCATCGAATTCTGTTGGTTCCAGGATTACTGGCATGCGGTGATGGATCGGGTGGAGTTCTTCCGAGGCCTCGGTGGTCAAAATGGCGAAGCTGACCACTTCCGTACTGTGACTATGCCCCCACTTTTCCCACAGACCGGCGAAAACAAAGGGCGTGCCATCTATGCGGCTAATCCAATAGGGTTGTTTGTGGCCCTCCATTTTTTGCCATTCGTAGAATCCGTCGGCGGGGATGAGGCAACGCCGCCGACGATAGGCGGACCGGAACATAGGTTTTTCGGCTGCCGTCTCGCTACGGGCGTTGATCTGGCCGCTCCCTTTGGGGGCTATCTTGCCCCAGCTTGGGATCAGACCCCAGGTCATGTCATCCAGTAACATGCCGCTACCGCTATCCTGGAAACGGATCACTGGCGCAATCTGGGAAGGCGCGATGTTGTAGCGCGGCCGCATCCAGGCCGCTGTCGGCATATTAAACAGCTGGCGCATGGCCTCTTCGGGCAGGGTAAGGCTATAGCGTCCACACATTGGCAAATCTTTGCGCAAACCTATTTAAAAAAGATAATTATAGGTCTTTGTTACTATGAGTTGGGAATTTGTTGTCTTTGTTTTGATTAACTGGTCCAGCAAAGAGGTTTGCTGTTGGGAGATGACAGACTATCGTTAGATAATGCTCTGACCGGGGGCACCCTGACTCTCCCGTTAGAGTAAAAAGTGTGCATGAATACGATCTTATATGTCGTAGCTGAAACAATCCATTAGTTAACCAGGTAGGTTCCTAAATAAACGCCTCGACGTACCACCTATCGCCTTAGCTAAAACGTGACGTTATGATGGCTTGAATAGGTCGTCCCGCGATGCCATTTTGCGACCTTGCAGCCAACTGTGAGTGATCGTTGAAACTATGATATCGTGTCACTGTTTTCCAAATCGCCGAATTCTTGTCCTGCCTGTGTTAGTGGGTTTTTTGACGTTGGTGATGGCCTTGGCGCCGGACTACACACTGGCGCAAGAAAAGCAGAGCAAGAAAAAGGGTCCAAGGGCCGCTCTGGTTAGCGTCGACAAGGTACGTGCGGTTAAGGTCTCGCAGACGATTCCGGTTTTGGGCCGCTTGGTGGCCCGGCGCTCAGGCGTGGTTGCAGCTCGTGTTGCCGGACCAGTGGCCGAGATGCGGTCCGCCGTTGGTGATCGGATAAAAAAGGGCGATGTGGTTGCTGTATTGGTGCGCGAAAGGTTGCATTGGGTACGCGAGCGCCGCTCTGCTGAGGTTGCTTCGAATAAGGCGCTTTTGGCTTCCCGCCAGGCTGAATTGGTTATGAAAAACCAAGAAATGGCCCGTCTGGACAAGCTACGCAAATCTAAGTCGGCGGCGTATCGTGCCTCGAAATTCGATGCCATGAGTCAAGAAGTTTCCATGTTGAACAGCCGTGTGGCGGAGGCTTCCGCGCGTCTCAAACAGGTGGAAGCCGATGCCCGTTTAGCCCAGATCAATCTGAATTACGCCACCATTCGCGCACCGTTCTCGGGCGTGGTGACCGACCGGCATACGGATGTGGGTGCTTATCTGAAGGTTGGTCAGGCTGTGGTTAGCTTGATTGATGACAGTGCCCTGGAGGTGGAGGCGGACGTGCCCGTGCAACGCATCGCCGGCATATACCCTGGCGCAGCGGTTAGCGTACGCATCAACGGCGTCACGGTTTGGGCTAAGGTTCGCGCCATGGTGCCACAGGAAAATCCCCAAACCCGTACCAGGGCAGTCCGCATTACAGCGGATTTAAAAGAAATTAAGGGCCACCTTGCGGGCAATCAGAGCGTCACTGTTTCCGTGCCCATTGGCGGCGACCGGAAGGTCATTTCCGTGCACAAGGACGCAGTCCTGAAGCGCCGGGGTAATGATATGGTTTTTGTCGTGGTCAAGGGAGCCGCCCGTCCCCGCATTATTGCTATTGGCGATGCAGTTGGGGGGCGTTTTGTGGTCCGGAACGGTTTAGAATTAGGGGATGTTGTTGTGGTGCGCGGCAATGAACGTTTATTTCCCGGTCAGCCCGTTCGCTATTGACCGCCAAGGGGGATAGGTCATGAACCTGATCCGCATATCCATCGAGCGGCCCATCGCTGTGTTAGCAGCGGTGTTCATGATTGTCCTGTTTGGTCTCTTGGCCTTGCAAACTATTCCCATCCAACTGACACCGGATGTGCGTAGGCCCGTCTTGAATATTCAGACTACTTGGCATGGCGCGGCGCCTGCCGAAATAGAACGGGAGATTATCAATCGCCAGGAAGAGGCCCTGAAGGGTTTGCCGGGAGTTGCCAGTATAACCAGCCGAGCCGAGGATGGTCGCGCCCGGATCAATTTGGAGTTCAATCTTCACCAAAATATGGACAGGGCGCTTTTGCTGGTAGCGAACCGTCTTGATCGGGTGAACGGCTATCCCGACGAAGCGAACGAGCCGACAATCCGTACATCATCTTCAGACGATAACCCTATCGGTTGGTTCATCATCGATCGATTGGCGGATAACAAACAGCCGATCCATACCCATTATGATGAAGTGGATGATCTTGTCCGCGACCGGCTGGAGCGCGTGCCGGGTGTGTCTCGGGTGAATATCTACGGCGGCGGCGAGCGGGAACTTCGCGTTATTATAGACCCGGAAAGGCTTGCTCGCTATGGCCTGACTGTGCTGCAAGTTGTCAACGCCTTGAAGGCGGCTAATTCCTCTATGCCAGGGGGCGATGTCGTCGAGGGCAAGCGGCGCTATGTGGTGCGCACGGTGGGTGAATTCACCACGCCCGAACAGGTTGCCGCCGTACTGGTTCGCTCCGAACGGGGCAGTGGAACGGGGCGCATCGGGCGCGTGACCATCGGGGATATTGCATCTGTCGAATTTGGCCATAAATCGGCTACTGCGTACATTCGGAGCCTAGGCAATCCAACACTAGCTGCCAGTACGATCCGTGATGCGGGAGCCAACGTGATCGAGGTCATGTCGGGCATACACGAAGCGATCAAGGAATTGGTGGTAGACACCTTGCCCGCCGCTGGGCTGACCATTCGTCAAGTCTATGACGAAACTATCTATATAAATTCCGCTATCGATCTGGTGCAAAATAACATATTGGTTGGCGGCATGCTGGCCGGCATTGTGTTGCTGCTGTTCTTGCGTTCTATACGGGCCACGCTAGTCGTCTCTTTGGCAATTCCGGTTTCCGTGGTTGGTGCCTTCGTGGCCATGGCGGCGTTGGGCCGGTCTCTGAATGTTATCAGCCTGGCCGGCATCGCTTTTTCAGTTGGCATGGTGGTGGATGCGGCCATTGTGGTCCTGGAGAATATCTATCGCCATCGTCAGGAAGGCACCCGGCCCCAGATTGCCGCATTCCTGGGCGCACAGCAGGTTTGGGGCGCTATTCTGGTGTCGGCCCTGACCACCGTTTTGGTTTTCTTGCCATTATTGGTCATGAAGTTGGAGGTCGGACAATTGTTCCGGGATATCGCCGTTGCAATCTCGGTCTCGGTGCTGTTGTCGCTGCTGGTATCGGTGACTGTTGTGCCGGCCCTGTCTCGTCGGTTGTTGCGGGATGGCATGAAAAGCCTAAAAAATCCCCTCCGCCTTCCCCTCATAGATGGCCTCGCCCGTGCTTTCAGCGATGGCGTCATGCAGTTCACTCACCTTGTAGTTCGCAGTCGCTCAATCGCCATTGCTATCGTCATCATTCTTTCGGGTGCGGGGGCTATCGTCACCTGGGGCTTTTTGCCCAAATTGGATTATTTGCCAGACGGCAATCGCAATCTGATATTCGGCGTGATCATGCCGCCGCCCGGCTACAACTTGGAGACTACTAAATCCATTGCCCGGCAATTAGAAAACACCGTCCGACCCTTGTGGTCGTCGGTGTCCGGCCCAAAATCAGAACCTGGGAAACCGCCAAAAATCGAGAATTTCTTCTACGTGGCTGCGCGTGCGACTACTTTTATAGGCGCCAGTGCGGTTGATCCGAAACGGGTAGGCGAATTAATCCCGGTATTGCGGGCCCCCATATTCAAGGAGCCAGGAACCTATGGATTTATCTCGAAACGTTCATTGTTCGGTCGGGGGATCGGCGGTGGCCGTAGTATCAACCTTGAAGTTTCTGGCCCAGATTTGGAAGTAGTACTTGGCGTGGCCGGACGCGCTGCTCGCCTTGTCGGTAAGGCACTGCCGCGGCGTCAAGGCAACCAACTGCGGCCTAAACCGGGGTTGGAACTTGGTGCGCCTGAGATACGGGTGGTGCCTGATCCCGTGCTCTTGGCCGACAACGGCGTCACGGCATTGGAACTCGGCCTGACCGTGGACGCCTTCAATGACGGCCTGCGGGTGGCGGAAATCACCGTTGATGGACGGCGTATCGATTTGATGCTGGTGGGCCCCGATGGGCAAATAAAGGCGACCCAAGGTATCGGAAATTTGCCTGTCGTCACACAGTCGGGCACCATCTTGCCGGTGTCATCTCTGGCGGATATCAGGATGACCGCCGGGCCCACGGAAATCCGCCACGTGGAACGGGAACGGACAGTGACCCTGGAAGTCCGCCCTCGGGCTGATTTGCCATTGGAGGCGGCCATGGAGGTGTTGCAAATCCAAGTCATCGACGCCTTGCAGAAACAGGGTGTGCCCTCTTCGGTAAAAATGCGTATGTCAGGAACAGCAGATAAATTGACTGCGGCCTGGGATCATCTAGTCGTGGATTTAGCCGTCGCCGT
>CAZDQC010000044.1:11083-14608 GCA_964507245.1 uncultured Rhodospirillaceae bacterium | reverse complement strand
ATGCATGCGAATGACGCGATCATTGAGGCGGTGCGTAACCGTATCCGGCCCATCTTCATGTCCACATTGACCTCCGTCTTCGGCATGTTGCCATTAGTCGTTTTTCCCGGCGCCGGGTCGGAACTGTATCGTGGTCTCGGTTCGGTGGTGCTGGGCGGGTTGTCTTTGTCGGCGGTCTTGACGCTTTTGATCATACCGCCCCTACTAAGCCTGGTTTCCGCTGTGGTGGAACGGGGTAGAAGTATCGATAGACAACAGACCGCACAACCAGCGGAATAAAAGGTGGATAGGATTGCGAGATGACAAATTACGTATCGGCGACAGAGCTAAAAGCCATGTTGCATGACGGCGGTGAATTGGCCCTTTTGGATGTCCGGGAAGAAGGCGCGCACTCTCAATCGCATTTATTCTACACAGTGCCTATGCCCTTGAGTACCTTGGAATTACAAGTCAGCGCTCTAGTGCCGCGTCTGGGTACACGGGTCGTGCTCGTCGACTCTGGAGGCGGATTTGCGGCGCGAGCTGCTGAAAAGTTGATCAACATCGGTTATTCAAATGTTGTCTGCCTGGACGGAGGTATCAAGAGTTGGGAAGCCGCCGGCTATGTGCTGTTTTCCGGTGTGCATGTGCCGTGCAAGGCGTTCGGCGAATTTGTGGAGCATCATTATGGTACTCCCCATATTGATGCAGTGGTCCTGAGGGCTAAAATGGACGCCGGGGAAGATCTAGTCATCCTGGACAGCCGACCAATGGATGAATTTCAAGTCATGAATATTCCGAACGGCGTTGATTGTCCCGGCGCCGAGTTGACAGCGCGGGTACACGATATTGCACCTGACCCCGATACCCTGGTGGTGGTTAACTGTGCCGGTCGCACTCGCAGCATTATTGGCGCACAAACCCTTATCAATGCCTGCATTCCAAATAATGTGGTGGCCTTGAAGAATGGCACTATGGGTTGGCACCTGGCAGGCTTTGAGCTGGAACGGGGCCAAACGCGTACGGCGCCGCAACCTTCCACCACTGCCATTCCCAAGGCGAAAGCCTCTGCCATGGCGGCTGGTGAACGCTTCGGCGTGCCACAGATTAATTTCCGTACACTGACCAATTGGCAGAAAAAAAGCCACGAGCGAACTTTATATGTGCTCGATGTCCGTGACCCCGAGGAATATGCCGCCGGCCATCCCGTAGGTATCCGCAACGCTCCCGGTGGGCAATTGGTGCAGGGGATTGATCAATGGTGCGGCACACTTGGTGCCCGCGTCGTGCTCGTGGATGACAATGGCGTCCGCGCCACCATGACCGCGTCATGGCTGGTTCAGATGGGTTGGGATGTCGCCGTTCTGGAGAGCGGCCTGGAAGGTTTCGAGATGACGACCGAACTGCCTCACCAGGGCCCCTTGAGCATAGGTCAAGTTGGAGAGAATGAGATTGAGGTAAGGGAACTTGCAACCCTCCTTGCAACGGGCGACGTGGTGGTATTTGACCTAGCGTCGAGCCGGGATTATGACATGGGTCATATACCTGGAGCTTACTGGGGTGTGCGGGCTCGCTTGGCGGAAAGCCTTCCCAAATTGCCGCAAAAGACCAAGCTCATCTTTACTTCGCCGGATGCCACCCTGGCCCGTTTGGCGGCGCCCGAAGCATCGGAATTAACGGGCATGCGTGTCGCGGTCCTGACCGGAGGCACACAAGCCTGGACAAATGCGGGATATAAATTGGCCACGGGCCTAGAAAATATGGTTGATGAGCGAGACGATACTTGGTTGAAGCCCTATGACCATGTGGCTGGGGTCGAGGACCGCATGCGAGCCTATCTGACCTGGGAAGTGGATCTTCTAAAAGAAATCGAACGCGATGGCGACCATCGCTTCAGGCTGTTTACATGAGGATGGTGTTCGTTATAGCCCTTGTCCTAGCATTGTCGGGTATGGCGCTGGCGCAAAGTCAGAATGTGGCTAAGACGGGTGCCGGCAATCCATTGGACACTTTGGAAGCTTTGCAGATGGAGATGAACAAGCATTGGGATGGCCGACCTGGCCAGATCCTCAAAGGGGCGGTTGGTTTGGCTGGGGTGGCAGCGGCGCTATCAGTGGCGAGCGACGCAGTGAATTTCAAATTGCGTATCAGGGGTGATGGTTCAGTGGATCAGGGGGGCAGTAGCAGCACGAATAATGCGGTATCAGTCACCTCCACTACGACGTCCTCTTCGACATCTACGAATTAGGTCCAGGCTATGAGTGAAAAGCGCAGCGTTACGGTTATTGGCGCAGGGATCGTGGGGCTTTGTTGTGCTCGGACCCTGCAGAGACGAGGTCGCGCAGTGACTGTTATTGATCCGGATGAACCGGGTAGGGGCACTTCGTTTGGCAATGCGGGCCTGCTTTCAACCGGGTCTGTCTTGCCTGAAGGGCATCCGGGCCTTTGGAAACGGCTGCCCAAATTGCTGTTGGATCCGACTGGGCCTCTTACCATCCGGCCAGGATATTTGCCAAAGATGTTGCCGTGGTTGATTCGGTTCATGGCGTGCACAACGCCCAACCGTGTCGAGGAAATTTCCAAGGCCTTGGCCTCCATCATTTTGCCGAGCGTGGAGCATTATCTCAATTTGCTAGATGATCTGCCCCGCGATCAGGTGCCCATCCGCCAACAGGGTTGTTTGTATCTTTATCCCACTACACAGGATGTGTTAGCGGCTGCGCCTGCAAATTCCGCCCGGAGGCGCCGTGGCGTGGCGGTGGAAATGCTGGGCCCAGATGAAGTGCGCCAACTGGTTCCTGCGATCGGGCCTGACATGGCTGGTGGTGCGCTCGCTACGCAATCGGGTCACACGACCTCGCCTCTCGCACTTTCGAAGCTACTAACCGCCCAAATTGAGGGCGCGGGGGGCTCATTTATACGGGCGAAAGCTATTGGCTTTGAGATCGGGGCAGACGGTCCCACACATATTCAGACTGATCAGGGCGATATTGCCGTAGATGATATTGTTATTGCTGCGGGCGCTTTTTCCAAACCGCTAGCGGCAAAATTGGGCAATAAAGTTCCGCTCGATACAGAGCGAGGTTATCATATGATGCTGCCTGAACCTCGCATCGACGTGCGCGTGCCCATGCTGATCCCTTCTATGGGCTTTGCGATAACGCCCATGAGTAACGGTCTACGTCTTGCAGGAACGGTCGAATTTGCTGGCCTCGAGGCGCCTCCCAACTATGACCGTTCTGAAATTCTGCTCCGCCATGCCAAGCGGTTATTTCCGGAATTGCATGAGACTGGAAAAGAGCCTTGGATGGGATACCGCCCGTCAATGCCCGATTCGCTGCCGGTGATTAGCCGTTCGACTCGATTTGACCGTGTATTTTATGCGTTCGGCCATGGCCATCTGGGGCTGTCCTTGGGTGCGGTCACGGGCAGGATCATCGCCGATTTACTAGTCGATGGGATTTCGGGCATCGATATTGCACCGTTCCGTGCCGACCGTTTTTGACGCATTCCGCCAGCGTGCGCCCTGGTGGGGGGGCGATCTGC
>CAZDQC010000044.1:2851-10983 GCA_964507245.1 uncultured Rhodospirillaceae bacterium | reverse complement strand
GCTACTTCATATCTCACGGGTTTAGTACTTTGCGACTGAATCTCAGGGGAGCGGGCCCGTCCAGGCAGACCTGTACCTTGCAATCCCATGCCGGCCGCAGCCTCGACCTGCACGATGTTATAAGGGCGTTGCCAAGGTTGGCCGTCTCGCAAGGTGTGGTTGTCGTGGGCTTTTCTCTGGGTGGCAACATGAGCCTAAAATTCGCGGCGGAATATGGAACGATGCTCCCAATTAGGGCGATTGCTACGGTCTCAGCACCCATTGATTTGGTTGCCACATCCGCCAATATGTTGCGAATACGGAACATTCCTTACAGTAAACGGCTATTGCGAGATTTTTGCCGAGAGTGCCTAGGCACTGGCGCACTGGTTACCGCTCAAGAACGATCCGCAATCTTGGCGGCTCGCAACTTCGTCGATCTAGACAATGATTTTGTCGCGCCGCGCAATGGTTATCGGGATGCATACGATTATTGGGAAAAATGCCAGGCGATTAGCTATTTACCGCAAATCGGACTGCCGACGCTTTTGCTGCATGCCCAGGATGACCCAATTGTTCCAGTTGCACCGTATTTCGACTTCGATTGGAACATCAATAAATGGCTAATTCCCATACTTACTCGGCGTGGCGGGCATGTGGGTTTTCATGGGACAGAAAATTGTGTTTATCATCTAGATAGAGTGCTGGAATTCTTTGAGAATCTGGTCTGAATTCAGGGGTTTTACCCAAGATCTCCACAGGGAAGGTCACAAGATTATCCACAGGATTTAGTATAGTTCTTATTTTGTTCCCACATTATATATTGTTTTGGGGAAAGACCCGACCTACAATCTCCCCTCGCCAAGAAACAACGATCAAATCATTGTGGGGGAGTGTTATGGCGGTAGATTGGACCGATAACCGGGTCGCATTATTGTCAGAATTATGGCAATCAGGATATTCAGCACGACAGATTGCGGAACGTTTGGGTGAGGGTGTTACTCGGAACGCAGTGATAGGTAAAGCCAATCGCCTTGGCTTGTCAAAGCCCTCAAAGTCATCGGTGACACGACAACAGAGGCAAAAAGAACGTGCTGAAAATGTCCTGCATCTGCAACCACCAATTGACGAAGGTGCAACAATATTTTCATTGACCGCCTCGACATGCCGATGGCCCATTGGCGACCCAGGCGATTTGGATTTCCATTTCTGTGGCGCTAAAAGCAAAGTTGGTCAGCCTTATTGCGAATATCATGCCGCTAGGGCCTACCAACCACCCAAGGCCAAAAACGCAAACCGCCGGCGAACAGCCTAGATAATTCACCCTTTTGATGTAACGTCCAGATTATTTACGACGTTGCGGCTTCTCATCAAGAGCTGTTTTCCGTAGAACTCGGTCATGCAAATGCTCTGCCCTGGCCCTATCATCTTTGCTGTTTGGGGTTAACTGGGGTGCCGGTGACAAAAACGTTGGCTCAAACGATAGTGACCAACGCGAAAACGCCGCCGCCGGCTGGCTTACAGATGCCACTGACCTAATTTATTGATACTGTTCTTGGCTACCACAGTCGGTAGTGAATTTCCGCCTATTGGCCGTTAATTCCGGGAAATATTATTTGAGCTCGTGATGGCCAAAAAAATGATGCGCGAATTTTCATAATGCGGGCAATATTGATCCCTGAAGAGGGCTAGGTGGTATTAAGAATGACATGACGTCGAAAAGGATTAGTTAATGAAAAACCAGGCACGTGTTGTTGTTGTGGGGGGTGGCGTTGTCGGGGTGGCAACGTTGTATCAACTGGCAAGGATGGGGTGGAATGATGTCGTCCTGCTAGAACGTAACGAATTAACCTCGGGCTCGACATGGCACGCCGCGGGCCTGCTGCCCTTGTTCAATATGAGCTATTCGGTTGGTCAGGTGCACAAACACTCCGTTGCTCTGTACAAGGAACTGGAGGCCGAGACGGGGCAGGCGGTCGGCTTCAGCCAAGTCAGCAATATACGTCTCGCTATGAACCGGGATCGTATGGACGAATACCACCAATATGCTGGTGTAGCACGAACCATCGGAATCGAGGTGAACTTCTTGAAGCCAGAGGAGGTCAAGGAGATTTGGCCTCTGTGCAATATCAATGGGCTGGTTGGTGCTATACAACATCCTGGTGACGGCTATATACAACCTGCCGATCTAACCCAGGCATTAGCCATAGGTGCGCGCAACCGTGGCGCCGAGATTAACAGAGGCATCACCGTTGATGGGTTTGAATGGCAGCCCAGCGGCGAATGGTTAGTCAAGTCGGACCAAGGTGATATCAGGTGTGAGCATGTTGTTTCTGCTACTGGCAATTTTGCTCGACGCACTGGCGCTATGGTGGGTTTAGATGTGCCCGTAATCCCGGTGGAACACCAATATATAGTCACGGAAGCACATCCTGAAATTGTCAAGCGTCATGAAGCGGGTCTGCCGGAAATGGGCGTATTGCGAGAATCCGATGGCTCGTGGTACCTGCGCGAGGAAGCGGGTGGTCTGATCCTCGGTCCGTATGAGCAGGGCGCGCCGATCTGTTATCCTGACGGCCCGGCGAATGATGCGGAGTATGAGTTGTTTCCCGAAGACCTAGATCGATTGGCACCCCATATCGATGCGGCAATAAACCGTGTGCCTGCGTTTGGCGAAGTAGGCGTTAAACGGGTCTATAACGGTGCCATACCATATACACCCGACGGCAGCCCCATTATCGGGCCGGCATGGGGATTGAGGAATTTTTGGCTGAACGAGGGACATAGTTTCGGTATTACGGCTGCTGGAGGAGCTGGTTGGCAATTGGCCCATTGGATGATTGAAGGCGAGCCTACCATCGACATGCTTGGCGTTGACCCACGCCGTTTTGGCGATTACGCCAACTTCGCATACCTTAAGGCCAAGAATGAGGAAGCCTATGCCAACGTCTTCACAATTCATTACCCTGACGAGGAGCGCCCGGCTGGACGACCCCTTCGCCAAGCCCCATGTTACGATCGTATGAAGAATTTGGGAGCGGTCTTCGGACAAAAGGCAGGTTGGGAGCGACCTAATTGGTTTGCCACCCAGGGCACGCTCCAGGAAGACGATTGGTCGTTCCGCCGCTCTGCCTGGTTCGAAAGTGTGGGCAATGAATGTGGCAACGTCGCTAAAAACGTTGGCCTATTAGACATGACGGCCTTCGCCAAGTGCCGAATATCGGGTTCAGGCGCAGAGGCCTTCCTGGACAAGTTGATCGCCAACCGTCTGCCCAAGTCTATCGGCCGGGTGAACCTGTGCCATGCCCTGAATAGCAAAGGTGGCGTGCACAGCGAGTTCACAATACTGCGGGAAAGGGAGGACAGTTTCTACCTGGTTTCGGCAGGCGTCTACCAACGCCTGGACCATGATTGGCTATGGCGAAACATGCCCCAGGACGGTAGCGTACAGATGGTCAATCTGACAAACGCGAAGGGCGTTTTGGTAGTTGCAGGACCGAATTCACGCATCCTGATGCAGCGAGTTTCAGACGCCAATTTCGAAAACAATGCATTCCCCTGGCTTTCGGCACGAGACATCACAGTAGGTCAGGCTATGCTCACTGCTTTGCGGGTGAACTATGTGGGTGAATTGGGCTGGGAGCTGCATCACGAAATTGAATACCAAAACCACATCTTCGACGCTTTGATGGTGGCGGGGGAGGATCTTGGTCTCAAACCGTTCGGTATTCGCGCCATGGATAGCCTACGTTACGAGAAATCCTACCGCATGGTGGGTACGGAATTATCTATCGAATATTCTGCTTATGAATCCGGATTGGACCGCTTTGTTTACCCCGACAAGGGCGACTTCATTGGCCGTAATGCTCTTTTGGCATGGCGTGACAAGGGGTTCTCGAACACCTTCGTTACCATGGAGGTGCACGGGACGACGGATGCCGACGCCCTCGGTAACAATCCTATTTATGCTGGTGATGATTTGGTAGGTAGGGCTACGGGTGGCAATTATGGCTTCCGTACAGGTAAATCTCTGGCTCTAGGAATGGTATCTCCGGAACTGGCTGCAGTTGGAACTGAACTGCGCATGAATATTCTGGGAATCGACCATGAAGTGACGATTATTCCAGAAAGCCCCTATGATCCCAATAACGAAAAGCTTCGAGCCTGATATATAGGCCAAGGTTATAGGACGTGTCCTTGCAAACCATCTGCATTGGTTGTTTTCTCAAGTCTTACGAAAGCGTCACAGGTCATTGGCACCCTGATGGCAGAAATGTTCTGGGCCGTTTTTTGGCAGGCGCGGGGTGATGGCTGGTATATCGACCAGCCGATTTGACTACGTCATTGTCGGCGCTGGTTCGGCAGGCTGCGTTTTAGCCAATCGTCTGAGTGAGGACAAAGACATCACAGTATTGCTGTTGGAATATGGAGGCGACGACCGCAGCCCATTCATTCAAATGCCGGCTGCCCTTTCGATCCCAATGAATTTCGGTCGATACAACTGGGGTTTCTATTCCGAGCCAGAAATTCACCTTAATGGACGCCGCATGAATTGCCCGCGTGGCAAGGTCCTGGGTGGGACATCATCGATCAACGGCATGGTCTATGTGCGGGGCCACGCCCGTGATTTCGACGAATGGGAGAAGCAGGG
Source organism: uncultured Rhodospirillaceae bacterium (assembly GCA_964507245.1). Classification (GTDB taxonomy): domain Bacteria; phylum Pseudomonadota; class Alphaproteobacteria. Next base: position 6,353 of record CAZDQC010000044.1, on the reverse strand, counting down.
TGCGGCGGGTTGGTCTTATCAAAATTGCCTGCCTTATTTCCGCAAGGCGGAGAGCTGCGCCTATGGCGCTGACGGATATCGTGGTGGTGACGGTCCTTTGCATACCTGCAACGGCACTGGCATGGCGAACCCCTTGTATTATGCCTTCATCAGTGCTGGGCGTGAGGCAGGTTATCCTGGGACAGATGATTACAATGGTCGCCAACAGGAAGGTTTTGGCCGTATGGACATGACGGTCAGGCGGGGTGAGCGGTGGAGCGCTGCCAATGCCTATTTGAAACCGGCGCGCGATCGCCCTAATTTGACTGTTTCTACCGGTGCCTTGTGTCATCGAATTGTGCTAAACGGCCAACGGGCAGTGGCGGTAGATTTCGACGTTGCTGGTGTAGGACAATCAGTACTGGCCAACCGCGAAGTGATTCTTTGTGCCGGTGCTATCGGCTCGCCGCATTTGTTGCAGCTTTCCGGAATTGGCCCTCCGGACACCTTGGCATGGGCAGAAATCCCGTTGCGCCATGCGCTACCGGGTGTGGGACGGAACCTGCAAGATCATTTGGAGGTTTATTTCCAATTCGAATGCCGTCGCCCCATTACCTTGAATGGCTGGTTGAACTCGGTCGGCAAATTTCTAATTGGTGCCCGTTGGTATCTTCTCAGGAGTGGCCTCGGTTGTTCTAATCATTTTGAATCCTGCGCGTTTATTCGCTCCCGGGCCGGCTTGGAATGGCCGGACATCCAATATCATTTCCTTCCGGCCGCCGTGAGTTATGACGGCCGGAAGGCCTTTTCCGGTCACGGTTTCCAGGTACACGTGGGACCGAACAAGCCCAAGGCCCGGGGCAGCGTTACCGCAATCTCCCCCGATCCTCGCGCCAAGCCGCAAATCCGTTTCAATTATATGGATAATGAGGACGATCGGGCGACTTTCCGCCAATGTATCTCCCTGACACGTGAGATCATTGGTCAACCGGCCTTGGATGCCTATCGTGGAGACGAGATTCAACCGGGCTTGCAAGTCCAGTCCGACCAAGAGATCGACGCCTGGCTACGGAGTAATGCTGAAAGCGCCTATCACCCCTCCTGCACCTGCAAGATGGGCGCGGATGACGATGATATGGCCGTGCTAGACGCGGAATGCCGGGTACGCGGACTGGAGGGATTACGAGTGGTGGACTCCTCAATCTTTCCCTCCATCACCAACGGCAATCTGAATGCACCGACGATAATGGTCGCGGAACGGGCCGCCGATCTGATCCTTGGCCGGGGGCCCCTACCGCCGTCCGACGTCCAAGTCTATGTGGACGCTGAGTGGCGCAAACGGCAACGTCCAGGCGAACCGGTGCGAGCCATCGCGTGAGTATTTGTGGAAATCTGTTTTTCAAAGATGGTGCCCTGCTGAATTGTAATGCCACTTGTCTATCTATCTAAGATGCATTGGCCCGGTTGATTGCGAGGTAAGGCTCAGACCGGGCCGCGCTGTTGGTGCGGGCGGGCGGCAATAGCGAAGCCTTAGGTTTCAACACGTCGGAATCATTCCAAGCGATGGGTACGGTGGACAAGACTGCGGAATTCTGGGCTCCCCTGTTTCCTGGTCCGGGGGTCGAGAATTTACCACACCTGATTGTTCATCTTCACGTCCGCGAGGCGCGACAGGCTGGGTGCCCTGATCACCATCCTCAAACAGAAAATCAGAGTGCCAGAAAACCGTTTTCGGCGGATCTTGCAATGTTAGATACCTGGACGGACGGTTCGACCCTCGATGGTTTGGAACGTCCTGTTATTGTGGAAGTAGCAATAGCATGAACGGTCGGTTCAACCCACGTATACGAGGTTTTTTCGTCGATCTCGGAATGATTGTTCAACCTGCATTGGTCGAGGATTGACGATTCCCTCATGTCTTCTCTTATGGCCACATAACGCTGCAGATCGAACACGACAGCCCGGCCATTGCTACACGAACTGAGAACAATTTACGAACATGACGTAAATACTGTATATAATTCATATATTTAACATATCATTGCTATTTTAGAACAAAGGTGGTACAAACGATTGTCTATAGGGAATTGAAATAGGCCCCCAAATTGAACCATCGGGGTGAATGTGGGATAAGGGAGTGGGATATGACAGCTGGAAATTTGCGTTTGGTGGAGCAGGATCGGATGGATAAAGAAAAGGCGCTTGAGCAAGCCCTCGCACATATTGATCGGGCCTTTGGCAAGGGCTCAGTGATGAAGCTGGGTCAAAACACCACCGCCGTGCCGACGGAGGCGATTTCAACCGGCTCCCTGGGTTTAGATATAGCCCTAGGTATTGGCGGCTTACCTAAGGGACGGGTCATTGAAGTCTATGGCCCAGAAAGTTCCGGCAAAACCACATTGACCTTGCATGTGGTGGCTGAGGCCCAGAAGAAGGGAGGCATCTGCGCCTTTGTCGATGCAGAGCACGCGTTGGATCCGGCCTATGCACGCAAATTGGGTGTGGATGTGGACGAATTATTGATTTCCCAACCTGACACTGGCGAACAGGCCCTTGAAATCGCTGATACCCTGGTGCGCTCGGGCGCTATCGATGTCCTTGTAATCGATTCTGTCGCTGCTCTGACCCCACGGGCCGAGCTTGAGGGAGAGATGGGGGATACCCATGTGGGCCTACAGGCCCGTTTGATGAGCCAGGCGCTGCGCAAATTGACTGGCTCTATATCCAAATCCGGTTGCATGGTCATTTTCATCAATCAGATTCGCATGAAAATCGGCGTCATGTTTGGCAGCCCTGAAACGACATCAGGCGGCAACGCACTAAAATTTTATGCCTCGGTCCGTTTAGACATCCGCCGTATCGGCGCGTTGAAAGACCGGGATGAAATTGTCGGCAATCAGACCCGGGTCAAAGTAGTGAAGAACAAAGTGGCACCACCGTTTAAGGTGGTGGAATTCGACATTATGTACGGCCAGGGTATTTCCAAGATGGGCGAGTTGCTGGACCTAGGCGTCAAGGCTGGTGTGGTGGAGAAATCAGGCTCTTGGTTCTCCTGTGAAGACCAGCGTATAGGACAGGGCCGGGAAAACGCCAAAGAATTTCTGATGGAAAACCCGGATATCGCTGAGAGGATTGAAACCGCAGTACGAGCAAACGCCGGGCTAATTGCCGAGGCTATTATCGGCGAACCCATTCCGGCGGCGGATGTAGACGATGGCAGGTCCGACGACTTCAATCCGGCTACTACCCTTGGGGGTAAGGCATCAGCCTAGCTAAACCGAATCTAATATTGAAAGAACCGATTAAATTTGGAGCGTTCGGGTGCAGGACTTTTTTATTTTTGCTATGTAGGTTCTTGTTGAATCGATAAAAACCTGGATTCTCTTATGGCTAAATTCCACGTAACCCTCAAGGCAAACCTATCGGACGGTGAATTATACTGGGTCACCAACGTTCCAGCGGAAAACGAGGATGCAGCCATGCAGGCGGCAGAAATCCGTTTCATGACGCATCTAGAACAGGC
>CAZDQC010000044.1:0-2751 GCA_964507245.1 uncultured Rhodospirillaceae bacterium | reverse complement strand
GCCATGACATCGACAGCTTCATTCTGGGCGGGCCACATTATCAGGCCAGTGGCGCCGGAATTTTCCCAGGCGCGATAACGCTGCTTGATCCGTTCTGGCGGACCGACAATGGATTTCAAGTCGATCCACTCGTCAGGTACTGCAGCGATGGCTTCTTCTTTGGCGCCGCCAAGAAACAGCTCTTGTATTCTTTCAGCTGCATCGCCAAAACCGCGTCGTACCATGTTGTCCTTATGAAAATTTTTTTCCTTATGGCCCATGCCACCCACGTACAGCGCTACATTAGCTTTTTGTCGATCCAGGGCTGTCTGAACGTCCTTGTCCACGTCAACATGGGTCAGGGCCATGATTTCGAAATTATCCAGGGATTTGCCGTTGCCTGCTCGGGCGAAGCCCTCCTCGAGCCAAGGCAGATACTCTGGCAAAGAGCCTGGAACGAAACCATGGGGTAGCCAGCCATCAGCAATTTCGGCTGTAAGACGAACCGTAGATTCGCTACCGGTTCCAAGATAAATGGGAATATTAGGGTTCGAATGTAGGATTGACTTTAGAGGTTTGCCCATGCCGGCGGCACCTTTGCCCGTGTAGGGTAGCGAAATTTCCGAGCCATCATGGGTTACAGGTTCTTCTCGGGCTAAAATTGCTTTCATAATCGTTACATAATCCCGCATGCGGTAATAAGGTCGTCCCCAGGGTTGACCGTACCACCCTTCAACAATCTGCGGCCCCGATACGCCTATACCAGCGATAAACCTGTCGCCGCCCGCCAAAGCATCTAACGTCGCCGCTGTCATGGCGCAGTTAGCCGGGGTACGGGCGGCTAATTGCATAATGGCGGTGCCCAGCTTGATCCTTTCAGTTACGGCTGCAAGATAGGCAAGTGGTGTAATAGCGTCCGATCCATAAGCTTCTGCTGTCCAAACCGAATAAAAGCCCAACTCCTCGGCGTGCTGGACAAGTTTGACTGGAATATCAAGATGGGCGCCAGAATAGCCCAGCATGAGCGACAATTTCATCTCTACCTCGTAATCAAAATAATGAACCTATGCCACATAGGAGCATTTTTCAGATTGCGGGGTTATACCAGGTAGAAATCTCTAGGGATCAATCGCTCGTGAAGGGCTCGGTGGTTGCCACCACCAGGCCTTTTACAGAATTCGAGTCTGACTAAAACTGACCAGAAATTTTATGTAAAGGTTTCCGGCTCTTCCGATCTGGCAATGCTTTTCACAAGGCCAGAAACCGCGAGACGGATAGTGGGGCTTTTAATTGAGCCAAAATTTTGAACCAATTCAATCGTAGAACGATTTCTGCCGGCGTGGCCAAGAGGTTGGGTCTCCGCCAATTCATCCAGACCGTCGAAGAAAAGGCTAACGTCCGACTGCAGTATTTTTGATATTTCGTAGAGCCGGCCTGCGCTGACCCTATTTGCTCCTGTCTCGTATTTTTGCACCTGTTGATACGATAAGTTCAAGGCATTTGCCAAATGCTCCTGTGTCAATCCCAAACCGGTGCGCCGGTCGCGAATACGCCCGCCCACGTGGGCGTCAACCCGTTTTGCTAGTATACCCATAATCACCTCGATGTTTCACAATAGAGATTAGGATGACCTCAGCCTCGTTGATTATCGGTTCGCCTAACTCGTCCAAGTGCAACCAATCGATCGACGGATTTCGCAAATAGGGTTTTCGAATTTTATATCCTCAGCCATAATTGTCTCCCTAAAGGGATGGCAAAATTGAATGAAACAAGCTTAGCATATGGCTGTTCATTGACGACCAACAGTTGGATTACAATGATCTCTTAAAGCGTAGAATAATTATAGGGGAAATATTGGTGTTAACTTCGTGAGTGGATATTAATTTGGGATTTTTAAATATTGGCGGCCCTGCTTGATTTTGGAACGTGGTATAAACTGCCCTATGATAGCTAACGAACGAAAGCCTTGGTGAAATCATCAGATGAAATGCCGGGCAATACCGATATTTTCAAGCTATGCTCAAGCGGTGACGCGCTATAGCCTTGCTTTGGCGGCCATATTTCTGGTGACCTCTTGCTCCACCGAAGAGGTGGCTTATGAGGAACGTCCGGTTGAAGAGATTTACAATCAGGCCATGGACCGGCTTCTGAGGGGGGATTCGCAACTTGCTGCTATCGATTTCGACGAGGTGGAGCGCCAACATCCCTATTCGGTTTGGGCCCGTAAATCGCAATTGATGGCAGCCTATTCTCATTACCTAGACAACAAATACGACGAGGCTATCTTTGCCGCGCAGCGGTTCCTACAATTGCATCCCGGCAACCGGGATGCGCCTTATGCCTATTATCTAATTGCCATCAGCTATTACGAACAGATCGCTGACGTCGGTCGCGAGCAGAAGATTACTGAACTGGCCTTGGAGGCGTTGCAGGAGGTGGTAAATCTCTATCCTACTAGCGAATATGCCCGTGACGCCCGTTTGAAAATCGACCTAGCTCGGGATCACCTGGCTGGCAAAGAGATGGAGATCGGGCGCTATTATCTTGAACGCGGCCATCATGGAGCTGCGATCAATCGCTTCCGACAGGTGGTTGAAATATACCAGACGACGTCTCATGTGCCAGAAGCCCTACATCGTCTGACGGAAGCTTATTTGGCACTTGGTATCGTGGAAGAAGCAAGAAACACCGCTGCAGTATTGGGTCACAACTATCCTGGTAGTGAATGGTACGTTGACAGCTATGCCTTGCTTACGGGAGAAGACTTTCGGG
>CAZDQC010000043.1:0-25468 GCA_964507245.1 uncultured Rhodospirillaceae bacterium | reverse complement strand
ATGATGTAGCCTCCGACAAACCAGAGACATATTCTCCTGCATTATGGTCGGCAAAAAACTTGCTTGTTAATGCACCGCGCATGTGAAGCAGAAATATAAGTGGTCCTTGTTGGGCAACGCTAAGTCGTGGTTCAGGAGTGGTAATTCCAACATCTATGGCCACTACAAAGTGCTTTACATGATCTACAACGGTGGCGCTTACGGTATCGAAAACACTTAGCCGAAGTGGCGGAAAACGACTATCGGGGTTTTGACTTGTGATAAGGTCTAGTGTTACCAGCCGCCTGTGCGTTGCCATTTATCGACGACTTGGCCGTCGTCATTAATGAGGTGATAGACTTCGTATTGGGCGGCGGTGGAACAGGCGTGGTTGGGCAGTATACGCAGGCGCTGACCGATATCCGGCCTGTCCCGCAAGCCCATTAGAAAGCCATGTTCCTGATTGACTTGCCGGATACGGGGCCGCCCGGTTAGGGGAGTTCCATTCATATCCGCTGCCATACCGAATGCGTATGCACCATTTTCATCCGGTGCGCCTCGGTCTAGGGAGAGTGCTAGGGCGCCTGCGTCCACCATGGCGCGTTGCTCGTCCTCGCGCCATGCGTTGACCGATACGAGTACGGACAGGGCTAGATCCTCTAGAGTGCAGCTGCCGATACTGCATTGAAATAAGTCCCCAAACATATAGACGCCAGGACGCATCTCGGTCACACCGTCAAGACATTCGGCGTGAAGGGCGGTTGGAGTGGAGCCGACACTAACTATAGGACAAGTTAGGCCGGTGCTGCGAATGGCATCGGCCGCCATCACCACTGCTGAGCGTTCAGCTTCCGCCACACTTTTTATTTCAGAAATAGTTTCGCAGTCATAGGAATGACCGCCGTGGGTCATGGTGCCTGATAATTCGCAATTTGCGCTGCCCGAAAGAATTCGTGCGCAGTCCAGGACGCCTGGATCATCGGGTAACAGTCCGGTTCGATGTTGGCCGCTGTCGATTTCTATCAGAAATCGGAAAAGCCCCGGCAACGTCTTAGCCCGTTCTGCCACCGCAAGGGCCGTGTCCGGGTTGTCCAGTATCATAAGAAGTTCTGCGCCGAGGGACTGGATGTTGGCGATATCTGCTAGTTTGTCGGGCGTAACTCCGACGCCATACAGAATATCCGTGAAGCCGGCGCGGGCGAAATATTCGGCCTCCGCCATGGTCGATACCGTGATGCTGCCCGTCTGCCTCTGGGTAGCCAGGCGCGCCACTTCGATGGATTTTGCTGTCTTCATATGGGGTCGCAGATTAACTTTGAGTTCTCGTGCACGCGCCGCCATGCGATCAAGATTTGCTTGAAGGCGGGCTTTGTCCAGGATTAGAGCCGGCGTACGAAGTTCTTTCATTTTAGCTACCTTTTGTTTCGCGCTAGTTTAGCACGCGTATTGACAGTCCTCACCAGCGGTCTAGCTTGGCCGCGTTGAAATTGAGGAGACGGTTGGTCATGGCTTTTATCGTGCGAGATGGAGTAAGGGTCTATTTTGAGGATCACGGTTCGGGCCCCGGCGTGTTGTTGAGCCATGGTTTTAGCCAGTCTTCGGCTATGTGGCGAGATCAGGTCGAGGCTTTGTCTGGCAATTATCGCGTGATGACCTGGGATATGCGGGGTCACGGTCGCAGCGACTATCCCAACGACCTAGCCGCCTATTCCGAAACTCATAGCGTTGCCGACATGGCGGCGATATTGGATGCCTGTGGTCTGGCTACGGCGGTGATTGGGGGGCATTCATTAGGTGGCTGTACCTCTCTTGCGTTCCACTTGGCGCATCCTCAGCGCACGGCCGGTTTGATGCTATTTGGCACGGGTCCGGGCTTTAAGAAGGATGAAGCTCGGGCGGATTGGAATACACGCGCTAATGCCCGTGCTGACCAGTTTGATGCCCAAGGCTTAGAGGCACTGAGTAATTCACCGGGCACCCGTTCGGCGGGACATCGAAATGCTACGGGTCTCACCCGAGCGGCGCGCGGCATGTTGGCACAGTTTGATGACAGCTTGATACAAAGCCTGCCGGATATCGCTGTGCCAACGATGATTCTGGTCGGCGATGGGGATGAACCATTCCATGCTGCCACATGCTACATGGCGAGAAAAATTCCCAACGCCCAAAAGGTAGTGATTGAGAATGCGGGCCATGGCGCTAACCTGGATCAGCCGGTTGCCTTCAATAAGGCGGTGCTTGGCTTTCTGGGCGACCTAAACATTTAGCTTTCAGTTTCTTTCGGGAACGAGCCCCTGAAAGTGACAACCTGTAGATTCCGTGCTTTGGCCATGGGATAAACAATCTGATTGGGCTAATTTCGAGACTTCCTAACTTAGTGTAGGGGTAAGGATGATGAGCAGTGCAGCATTGTCGGCACGAATGGAGGAGATGAAACCCGACGACTGGGTCGCGCCCGATTGTCAGGGTTTGAACTTTTTCGAGATCGATTACAGCTTGCAAGGTTTGATGAAGCTGTATGTCGACGAAGGTTTACTCAGCCATATGCTGCCCCATTACCGCCGATTAGGGGAAGTTTCGGGTGGGCGCCTGGACGAACTGTCCCGCACTTCGGACCGTCATACGCCCCTCCTGCATTCTCGCAGCCCGAAGGGCGTAGACGAGGAGTGGATAGAATTTCACCCCGCATATCGGGAAATGGAACAGATCGGGTTTGGCGATTTTGGCATTCATTGCATGTCGCGTACGCCGGGCGTGCTCGGCTGGCCTAAAAAGGTGCCGCCGCTAGCCAAGTACTTGTTCCAATATTTGTTCGTGCAAAGCGAATTTGGCCTAATGTGCCCAATTTCGGTAACCGAAACTTCTGCCGTGCTAATCGAGCGATATGCTTCTGAAGAGGTGAAGCAGAAGTTCCTGCCCGGTATGTACAGTCAGAATATGACTAGGATCCTGAAAAGTGCTCAGTTCATGACGGAAAAAACCGGTGGTTCGGACGTCTCCAACATCGAACTGGAGGCCCGTTTCGAGGATGGCGACTGGCGGCTTTATGGTGAGAAATGGTTCTGTTCTTGCGCCGATGGTGACGTGGCTCTGTTACTAGCCCGCCCGGCAGGTGGCGCCAAAGGCAACAATGGACTGGGCTTATTTGCCATGCCGCGACATTTGGACAACGGCGACCGCAACAAATATCGAATTGTACGTTTGAAGGAAAAACTGGGCACCAAGTCTATGGCTTCTGGAGAAATCATTTTTGATGGCGCCGTGGCCTACCCTCTTGGTGAAGTGGGTCGAGGTATCAACAACGGTCTGAAATTAATGATGGACCAGGTAAATATGTCGCGTCTGTCCCATGGCGTGCGCGCTGCCGCCATGATGCGCCGCTGCCTAAACGAGGCACTTGTGGTGGCCCGTAATCGCACCGCATTTGGCGAGAAGATTATCGCCAAGCCGTTACTTCGCCGCCAACTAATGAAGATCATGGTGCCTACGGAGCAAGTCCTTTCCATGGTCATGTTTGTGGGCCAGCAATTAGAACTGGCGGAAGCCGGAGACGAGCGCGGGGCAATTCTGACCCGCATCCTAACGCCGCTGCTGAAATTCCGTTCTTGCCGGGACAATATCACCGTTGCTACTGGCGCAATGGAGGTCCGCGGGGGCAATGGGCTGATTGAGGACTGGGTGAATTCCAAGCTAGTGCGGGATTCCTTAATCGGCGTATTGTGGGAAGGTACCTCAAATATCAACTCTCTTGATGTCACAGATCGAGCCATTGCCAAGGTTGGTGCCCACACGACCCTGGCAGAGGCCTTGCATAACAAGCTGGCGGAAATCGATGGTCTGCCAGGCCAGTTCAAGGGCGAGATGGACAACACCATCGACCGCGCCGTAGCTTTTGCCGAACAAGTCGCCTTGACGTCCAACGAACCCATGGCGCGCAAGGCAGCCGATGCCCTGTATCACACTACCACTGCAGTGTTATTGGCTTCAGAAGGCACTCGCCTGGGTGAAATGGGTGAGGACGCCCGGCGTCTGATCCTTGCCCGAATGGTCATAGACCACCGTCTGCGCGCCAGAGATCCCTTATCCATCGAGGAAGACAACGAACCTGCCATTGCGGCCTTGTTAAACGAGGACAAGGTGGACTTGGCCACTGCCCAAGTTTTGGCTTCAGCCTGAGACTTTGTACCGCCACCGGTTACGCTGGGTGGGAAGGAACATACCAACTGCCGCGCCCAAGGCTTGATGTTGCTGGTGACGCAATTTTCTGTTGGCACAGTAATTGCCTGCAAATTTGTACAAACCGTTTGACCCTAAATTCTTCATATTCGAAACACGTGCCGCGTTGATTGACCAGGCGAGGCCGCAGTCTCTGTAGGCGCATTAGGACTGCATTGCTTATTCTCATTGCCCGCGGCTTCTGGTGCTTCTTGCCACCTTGGGACCTTGTTAATTAATCGCTGACTGTCACCAAATTCGATGTCCCGGATCTCGATATTCTCTAGTTGAAGCCTTCGACCCTGTCCAGTAGGAACGGAGCGAGCATTTCAGGTGTTTGGCCGCTAGTAATCAGGTCGGCCATTAGGCTGCCGATGGACGGGGCTAGGGAAATTCCACTGTGTGTAGCGACGACGTACAGGCCCTTGGAACCGGGCAGGGGCCCTGCCAGACTTTGGCCGTCCTTGGGGTAGGGGCGGACACCAACTGTCAATACGCAATTGTCCAAACATGCCCGGCCCGGGAATCGGGGTATGACGTCTTTGGCTCTGTCGAGCAGAATGCTGGCCACATTATGCAAGTGCTTTGGCGAAGAGTTCGGTTCCACCATGCCGTCCGTATCGTCCGCGCCAATTTTTAAGCCACCGTCGAAGTCCGGTAGTATATGGATGTCGATCCCGGACGTGAGATAGACCACATGGCGAATTAGTTGGTAGGGTGGCGTGCTCGGCGTTCGAACCAATAGGCCGGGCACGCGATTGATAGGAAAACGCGCGGCGAAAGCATCGTATCCTGTCAACTCGCTCAGGACCTCGGGCGTGTTGGGGCCGGCGGCGATAAGAACATGTTCCGTATGCAGAATGCCTTGTCCCGTTTTCAGTCCTAGTATTTGTCCATCGTCCCGTGCCCGCAGTCCGTCGGCTGTGCAATTTTCGAATATTGAACCTCCGGATGCGCGGACTTGCGCAGCTAAAAAATGGACAAAATGCGGTGCATTCAGACAGTGGTCCCCCATGGCATAAAGTGCCTCGGCATCATCGGGCAGTTTCAAGTGGGGTTCCATGGCGCGCAATGCGGTACGATCCACCCAGGTGGACGGATAGCCGAATGTGCCCAAGATGCGGGCTTGATCCTTGACGATGGCATGGCCGATCCCATCGCTTGCGCGTACGATATTCAGGGATCCGGACGGATTCAAGCCTAGTTCGGCCTCACCGAACTCCTCAGCCAATTCGCAGTAGGCTGTCAAACCACGAGCATTCAGACAATGATAGTTCTCATCTGTTGTTTTTGATGTTCCGTTTATCCAGGCGAAACTCTTGGATGTGGTGCCACAGGCCAGGCTGTCCCGTTCCACCACCGCCACTTTCATACCTTTGCGCGCCAGATAGAAGGCTGATGTACAACCAATCACTCCGCCGCCGACTACAACAGCATCATAAATTAAATCACTCATACCTGAATTCCGTTACTCGCCACTGTAAATCTAACAGCCCATTGTAAGTCTAACAGCCCATGTTAGGGTCGCGCCATGGCTACTTCCCTGCATAATGTGCGGCGGAACAACGTTGTTGGCAGTCTGTGCGCAAGTTGTACGGCCAGGGTACTCGAACTGCGTTGTTTCGATGGGCCCTTGATCCCGCGATTGGCTGGTTGCCACGGTAATGAAATAAAACATCGGCGCTGGATTGGGGCGTCCAAGGATTTTGTGCGCTAGGCCAAATGGCGGTGCTCGATTGCCGGGTCCTTGACGACTGGTGCCTTCACGCCGCAAGCTTTGCAAAAGTTAAATTTGGGAGGGAATGTAATGGAATTGAATGAAGTCATGCGAACCACCTTCTCGGCTCGGGACTATACGGGCGAGGAGCTACCCGACGATCTGATCTACGATTTTATCGAGAATGCCCGTTTCGCGCCTTCGGGTGGAAATCGGCAAGGTAACCGGGTCATCGTCGTGCGCAGTCAGGCGACCCGCGATGCCCTGTCCAAGCTAGCTGAACCGGCGGCAAAGCGCTACGTAGCCCAAATTAAGGCTGGAGAAAGCCCGTGGAACGCTGTCACTCCAACGTCAGTTACGGCGGAGGAAATTGAGGCTACGCCGCCAGCGCCACCGCTGGTTAACTCGTTCAAGGAAGCCTCGGTTGTTCTAGTCTTTGTTGTTGATCTGCGGGTCGTTGCCTCCATGGATCAGGATCTGGATCGCATTGGCGTCATATCCGGCGCCTCCATCTATCCCTTTGTTTGGAACGTCCTGTTGGGTGCCCGTCAGGCTGGGTTCGGCGGCACTATTACCACTCTGGCTGCGGCACGGGAAGGTGAAGTGCAGGCCTTATTGAATATTCCCAAGGAGTTTGCCGTGGCTGCGGTTGTGCCGTTAGGCAAGCCAGTCAAACAGTTAACCAAGCTGAAACGGAAGCCGGTGGAGGAAATTGCCTCCAAGGATCGGTTCGATGGCCGGCCTTTGATTAAGGGCAGTTAGACTTGGCTAATCCGGATATCACCTTGGCCAATGTACATGAATACGTTGGGCAGGAGATCGGTCAGACTGACTGGCTGGACATTGACCAGATGCAAGTCAACATCTTCGGTGAAGTGACCCGCTGGCCGACCTGGATGCACAATGATCGTGACCGCGCGGCAAGCGAAAGTCCCTATGGTGGCACCATCATACATGGTTTCTTTCTGGTGAGTTTAATCACTTATTTCGTCCGCACCGGCGGCATCAATCCGGCCGATGGAGCCTATTCCCTAAATTACGGTATGGATAAGGTGCGTATCCTTGAACCCGTGGTAATCGGTGACGGTATCCGCGTGCGGGACCGGATCGCATTAATGGATGTCATGGATAAGGGGGATGGAAAGCGGTTACTTAAAACCGCGCACCGGATCGAAGTCGATGGGTTGTCGAAAATTGCTGCTTATGTTGAATATTTGAACCTGTGGCTCCCAAAACAAAATTGAAAGGTAATGCTATGACCGCCTCACCAGAGCTGCAACGTCAAATGTTGCGCCAGATGCAGACCATTCGCCGCTTTGAGGAGCGTGCCTCAGATGACTATCATTCGGGCGATATCTATGGGGTTGTGCATTGTTACATTGGCGAGGAGGCAGTTGCCGTCGGTGTTTGTTCCGCTCTTAGGGGTGAAGACCAAATCATTTCAAACCATCGTGGACATGGACATTGTATAGCCAAGGGCGCCGACCTAAATCGCATGATGGCAGAGTTGTATGGCCGTCAAGATGGCTTTTGCAAAGGCAAGGGAGGCAGCATGCATATCGCAGATTTCTCGATAGGCATGCTGGGGGCTAACGGTATTGTGGGCGGCGGAATTTCGATCATTACCGGCGCCGGTCTGGCGGCGCAGATGGAGGGCAATGACAATGTCGCGGTCGGTTTTTTTGGTGATGGAGCGTCTAACGCTGGTTCCTTCCACGAATCCTTGAATATCGCTTCTCGTTGGAATTTGCCGGTGGTTTATGTTTGCGAGCATAATTCATGGGCCGCAAATACCTCCGCTAAGATGACCCATTCCCAGGATGATGTGGCCGGTCGGGCCTCCGGTTACGGCATGCCGGGTATTGTGGTTGACGGCAATGATGTTCTCGCCGTCTACGATGCGGCCTGCGAGGCTGTGGCCCGGGCCCGCGCCGAGGATGGGCCAACGCTTCTGGAGTGCAAGACTTACCGTCATCGGGCCCATACGGAGCGCCCAGGCGCCGTCGACCCAAGACCGGAAGCAGAGGTTGCCGCCTGGATAGAGCGTGATCCGATCACCCTGTTAATAGACCATCTAAAGCGGCAACAGGGCCAGTATAGTGACGAAGAATTTCAGGCCATGGATGTTGAGATTTTAGCTGAGATTGAAGGCTCCGTGACCTATGCTAAGGCTAGTCCGTTTCCCGAACCAAATGCGGCCCTAGATGATGTCTTTGCGGATTGAGGGAGGGGATTATGAGCATGCGAGAAATTTCATACGCCCGTGCCGGAATGGAAGCTTTGGCCGAGGAGTTGCGCCGGGACCCCAAGACTATTCATCTGGCCACGGATGCACCACCTTCCTTGGTGCAGGAATTCGGGGAAGCGCGCGTCCGCGCTACACCGATCACCGAGAATGCCTTCTCTGGCATCGCGATAGGTGCGGCGGGGTCAGGAATGCGGCCCATCGTTAATTGGTCCATGGTCACCTTCTGTTTTGTTGCCATGGACCAGATCGTCAATCAAGCCAGCAAGATCCATTATATGTTTGGTGGACAGCAGGCCTTTCCTATCACCTTCCGATCTTCTGTAGGCGGCGGCACGGGTCTGGCCGCGCAGCATTCACAGAGCCCATATTCCATGTTCATGAACTTGGCTGGTTTAAAAATGATCCTACCCTCCACGCCTTATGACATGAAGGGCTTGCTGAAGTCCGCGATCCGCGACAACAATCCGGTACTTTCATTCGAATCGTCACGGCTCATGGGATTTACGGGCGAGGTGCCGGAAGAGGATTATACCATTCCCATCGGCGTGGCGGACGTGAAACGTGAAGGCAGTGACGTAACCGTCGTTGCCTTGGCCTGGCTGGTGCATGAGGCGTTGGCAGCAGCGGAGGAATTAGACAAAGAAGGTGTCTCCGTCGAGGTAATTGATCCGAGATCATTGTTTCCTCTTGATAGAGAAACCATCCGTACATCAGTACAAAAAACCGGCTGTCTAGTTGTCGCCGACGAGGCGGGACCTACAGCTGGGGCATCCGCTGAAATTGCTGCACTGGTAACCGAGGATGCTGAGACCTTTAAGTCCATGACTGCACCGCCCAAACGTGTCTGCGCCCTGCAGGTGCCAATCCCATATACACCAACGCTGGAGAACCATGTGTTTCCTGACCGAAACCGAATTATCGCGGGGATAAGGGAAGTGATAGAATTCCGGACAGATTAATTTTCATATCGGTTGTTTCGTGGCAACTTACTCGTCTTTTGCGGCTTTGTTCTTGTTGCCGTAGCGGCAACCAGCGTTGATTCACCCGCTTAAATCGGTCCTTCTAGAAACCGCTTTAACACGTTTATGGTCAGTCTTGAGATGTTATTGTCACCATTGTTCCACGGCAGGCAGCCGCAGTAGGTGATGGAGCCAGTGGAGAATACTTGGCCGCCGCCGGGCACCTTGAAATAGATCATATCTGCGCGGATTAAGTCCTCGGTACTTTCTTTTGCCCAGTTTGTGACGTGGGTCAGCATCTCTTCCGGCACAAGGATAGTCTGGTCATCGTGATTTTCGGAGCGTGCAATAATTACGGCATCTTCCGGCGTGCCTAGACGGTGGTCGACACGATCCAATTCAAATCCAGCGGCGCCGCCGCCACTAAGGCCGAAGCCGCCGATGGTTTCTTCATCTATTCCTTCGAATATCCAGGCCAGTCCTTGTTCTTTCGAGGCTTCCAGGCGCCGGTAATAAGAGGCGGTAAAATTACCCTGGGCGGTGAACCCCAGTCCGGCGATAGCCTGAGGTGGGCGGCCGTTGCGTCGCCACATACCACCGTAATTGCCGTCAAAGGCGTTGAAATATTCGCCCGGTTCAGCCGCCCAGGCTCGGATGCCACCTTCACCGCGGCGGATCTCGAGGGCGCCGGCTTCGCTTTCATGCACGGCAATTCGCCAGTAAAAGCCATTGCCGCCCAGATACATCAGGTTGCCCCCCTGATCGCGGTATGCCTCGATGGCGTCCAGGGTATTAGCAGTATGGTATTCAGGATGGCTCCCCGTGGTAACTACATGGTAGCATTGCAATGCAGCGATGCCGTCTTCGTGCAGCTCCCGGTCTGTAATGATGTCGTAGTCAACACCCATTTGATCAAGCCAGGTGAGTAAATGCCCATCGGCGGGCAGGTGGCGTAGACCGCTGTCATCCCCAATGCCTGTGGACAGGTAACCGGGCCGAACATTGAACAGGGGACGCATGTGCGAGGCATGACAGATGCCGCTACCATCACCATGGAAGTTATAAGTGGACAGACCGTATTCCTGATGAACAGCCGGGTTCCAAGGATAGGCATCCCATTCCGAGACCCTTGTATGCCATGATTCGTGATAGGTGGGGCGGGCGTAGTTGCCATAAATCACGTAAGTGAAGGTAGAGACCAGGACGCAAAGCTTAGCCGTCGGTTGACCTAATGGAGAACAGACAAAAAACGGAATTGAATCCTCATGGCCGTTACAGCTAATGCGCGCAATATAGGCGCCGCTGGGCAGGTCGTCGGGGATGGTGAAGGTGAAATCAGTCTCCCAACCGAAATCATAGATATCATCGTCATGAAAATGTATAGCGCCGTAATGCTCCGGCCGGTGACGGAAGCACATATCCTCTCCCGTCCAGTTTGCTCCGGTCATAGCCCGCGCAGGAAGGTTAACGATCCGTCCGTGTAGGCCGTTGGGGCCGTTGTCGTGAATGTGGATGGAAGAAAAATCACGGGCGAAATCCCATTCCGCCAGCACCGATCCAGCGCCATCCTTGATAGCTGGCGCTTCGATCTTGCCGTTAAAATGAGCTCGCATGCCGTCGTCATCCAAGGCGCCAATCACGGGCCGACCATTTAAGACTAGATTGGACGCCTCGATTGTACTCTGCGCGCCGTGATCCCTCTTCAAAGGTTCATGCCCTGTTGTTAATGTTCCTTCGTCGGCATCATAGGTCAGCCAGACCTTATACCAGGTTCTTGTTTTCAAAGGTTTTGGGACGGCCACGTGCAATTTGCCGGCGCGGCCACTTATGGCGCCGTTGTCATCAATTAATAAAATGATATCCCCACAGGACAGGATCGCCTGTTCGCCCTTAATTGGCTGTGTTGGCCAGATTGTTGCGTGTAGCGAAAAGCCGTTCGCCGTGACCGACAGGTCTTCGTCGGCAATGGCGTATGAGCCCGAATGGGTGGACTGTTGCCGCGACGGGTAATCGCCGTCCATGGCGGAGTGTACGCGCCGTTCGATTATCCCAGGACCTGCTGGGTTAGGGTCGGCTGAAATCGATCGGTAGAGCGCTACGGAAAAGGGCTCGGCCGAAATAGAGCTGACCTTGAACTCAATGGTGTCACCGGGGCGGCCAGATAAACGATCGCCATAACCAATCAGAGGGATCACGAAGGGAACTCCTACAGAGGTGGGAACTACGCTCAAGACTAAACTCATTACTGCGGCATAGCCAACAGGGGAGGGGTAATTTATTATGGCAAAATTATTTGGGGATCTCCACATGATCGATCTTTACACTTCGCCCACACCGAATGGCTGGAAGGTGGCCATCACGTTGGAAGAACTGGAACTTCCCTACAAAATCCACGTTCTGACTTTGAGCGAAAAAAAGCAATACCAGAATTGGTTCAAAAAAATGAACCCCAACAGCCGCATCCCCGTGATTGTGGACCGGGAGGCGGATAATCTGACAATCTTTGAGTCTGGCGCCATCCTTTATTATCTGGCGGAAAAGACCGGGCGTTTAATGCCAAAAGACATGAAGGGCCGCATGGCCGTAATGCAATGGCTGATGTTTCAGATGTCGGCAATCGGTCCCATGCAGGGCCAAGCCGTCTCCTTCGAACGTTACTTTCCTGAGGACGTGCCGGCTGCCAAGAAACGCTATCACAACGAAACCCGCCGGCTGTACGAGGTGCTGAACAGCCACCTTCAGGACAATAAATGGCTGGCCGGCCGTTATTCTATTGCCGACATTGCTAACTGGTCGTGGCTGCGCAGTCACAAATGGGCCCGTGTACCCACGGACGGCTTGGAGCATTTGGAACGCTGGATGAGTTCAGTGGCAGCTCGGCCTGGCAGCCAGCGGGGCGTATTGGTGCCACCATCACCTGGCAAGGCAGAATTAGTAGCCAAGGGCGGCGCCCAAATCGTAACTACCTGATAAATGGATCAAGCTGTGAGTGAATTCGTCGATTACAAATTAACGGACGGTGTCGCCACCATGATAATGGACGACGGCAAAGCTAACGCTTTTGGCGTGGGTCTGACGACCGCTCTTTCGGCCGGATTGGACCGCGCCAAGGATGAAGCCGAAGTGGTTGTAATCCAGGGCAAGCCAGGCCTTTTCTGCGCCGGATTTGACTTAAAGATTATAAACGGCCCCAGGGATGGTGTGCTGGAAATGGTCACGGCGGGTGCCGAACTAGCTCTCAAAACTTATATGCACCCACAACCGGTCATAATTGGGTGCACGGGTCATGCAGTGGCGGCAGGAGCCCTATTCTTGTGCGCAGCCGATTACCGCATTGGCGTTTTGGGTGAGTTTAAGATTGGATTGAATGAGACTTCTATTGGTCTTAGCCTCCCTACATGGGGTTTGGAACTGGCACGAGATCGTCTAGACAGCCGCATGCTGAACCGTGCCACATTGAGCTCGGAACTTTACACACCTGTACAGGCGGCGGAAGTCGGCTATCTTGACGAAGTAGTAGATTTCGATAAATTCCCGGCCCGCCTGGTGGAAAAAGCAACAGAGTATCAAAAACTGGGCGGATCGGCATATGGCTTAGTAAAGCGACGTCTACGCATGGCGCGGGAAACCTTAATCCGTAGTGGCATGGCGGCTGAGCTTGCAGCACGTTCTGATTCAGGAGTGTAACGATGGAAGCTGGTGTGTTCTTGGCCCTGAATGAAGCCACCCCGCCTAACCTGATTGTTCAGGCCGCCCAAGCTATAGAGGAACGTGGTTTTCACGCAATTTGGGTGCCGGAACACGTAGTGCTGTTCGATGAGTACGAATCCAAATATCCCTATTCTCCTGACGGCCGTATCGGTAACTACGGCAAGGGCATGATGGAGCCGTTCACCGCTCTCACTTATTTGGCGGCCCACACATCGAAGTTGCGGCTAGGCACCGCCATCTGTTTGGTGACCCAGCGCAATCCTATCTACACCGCTAAGCAGGTTGCAGATGTGGATTATCTTTCGGGCGGACGGGTGAACTTTGGCATCGGCTTGGGTTGGCTTCGGGAAGAATTTGCGGCCCTCAACGTGCCTTTTGAAAAGCGTGGTAAGCGCGCTAATGAGCATATTGCAGTGATGAAGGCTTTATGGTGCCAGGAAGTCTCCAAATATCACGGGGAGCTCTACGATTTGCAATCGTGCGTGATGTATCCCAAGCCTATTCAGACACCCCATCCGCCAATCTTTGTTGGCGGCGAAGGGGATCATGCTTTGAACCGGGTTGCGGCAATGGCCCAGGGCTGGCTCGGTGCCAGCATGGAGCCCGAGGTCATTACTGAGCGCATTGCCACTTTGCACCACCTGCTGGATGAACGCGGCCGGGCTAGAGAAGAGGTGAAAATTTATACTCTTCCAAACCGCCGGCCCAATGCAGACCGTTGCCGGCGACTGGAGGATATAGGAGTGGAACAAGTCATTCACATGGTGCGCCTGCGCGAAATTGGAGAAACGGAAGCCGATTTGGACAATTTCGCGCGTATGACTTTCGGCTGAGATACACTGGTATCGATCAGAAGATCCGTGAACGTCCTAAATTTCGTTGCAATTAATTCATTTGTCCTTCCAACGACGCCGTCCAATCGCCAGCAGCTTACAACACATCTGTGCACGGTTATGATCAAGACAGTGATAATTAATGGGGGTTGTTGTGGCAGAACGATATGATGCGATCATAATCGGTGCGGGTATCATTGGGGCCTCGGTAGGATTGGAATTGGCTCGGCGGGGTTGGAAAACCCTAAATCTGGATCGCCTTCCCGCCGCCGGATACGGCTCAACCTCTGCTTCTTGCGCGATCATTCGCAGTCATTATTCCACGTTGGATGGTACTGCCCTTGCCTTTGAAGGGTATCAGTATTGGAAGAACTGGGCTGAACATCTAGGTGTAGTGGATGATCGTGGCCTCGCGGAATTCCGCGAGGTGGGCTGTGCCATCATGAAGACGGAAATCAATGGCTTTATGAAATCCATCTGCGCCAACCTGGACGCCCTAAATATAGCTTGGGAGGAATGGGACAACGATAAGATAATGGAACGTCTGCCAATCTATGACTTGCGCAGTTACGCGCCCGCCAAGCTCATGGATGATCCCGGTTTTGGCGAGGCCACGGGTCCGACTATGCATGGCGCGGTATTTACCCCTGAGGCCGGATATATAACCGATCCGCAGTTAGCTAGCCACAATGTCCAGGTGGCGGCTGAGGCGGCTGGTGCGACCTTCCGGTTCAACGCGAATGTTACGGCTATCCGCCGCGAAGGCGACAGGGTCGGCGGTATCATGCTAGCCGATGGTGCCAATGTTGATACGCCTGTCGTGGTCAACGTGGCAGGCCCACACTCCACTAAGGTCAACCAGATGGCGGGCGTCGCGGATTGTATGAAAATCAAGACGAGGGCTCTGCGCCAGGAAGTGGTGCACGTGCCGTCGCCGGATGGGTTTGATTATATGAACCATGGCCCGATAACATCCGACAGTGACATTGCCTGCTATAGCCGGCCGGAGATTGGCAATCACATTCTGTTCGGCAGTGAGGATCCGGAATGCGACGAACGGGAATGGGTTGATCCCGACGACTACAACACCGAATTTTCCGATCAATGGCAGACACAGGCTCTGCGCGCAGGGCAAAGAATTCCAAGCCTAAAAATTTCCAACCGAGCCAGGGGTGTCGTTTCACTATATGATGTCACCGACGATTGGATCCCCATCTACGACAAATCCGATTTGCCTGGATTCTATATGGCGGTGGGTACGTCTGGGAATCAGTTCAAGAACGCGCCGGTCGCAGGGGCTATGATGGCAGAACTGATAATTAACTGTCAGGGTGGCCAGGATCATGATGTAGATCCCGTGTACTTTGATTACAAATATACCAAACGGAAGGCTAATATTGGATTTTTCTCTCGCAATCGCGAGATCAACTCCGACAGTAGTTTCACGGTGTTGGGTTAGGAGAATTGTGGATGATTCTCTACGGGTATTGGCGCTCCTCGGCTGCCTATCGAGTTCGCATTGCCTTGAATTTGAAGGAACTGACTGTTGTAGATGAGTTTGTCCACCTGCAGAAATTGGATCAGCGCGATGATGCTTATCTAGCTCTCAATCCCCAAGGCCTAGTACCTACCTTGGTGGATGGCAATGAGCACCTTAGCCAGTCCATGGCGATAATCGAATATCTGGATGAACGCCATCCTGAACCAGCTTTATTGCCTGATGACCCGACGGGACGTGCCCGTGTCCGGCAATTAGCTCAGGTTGTAGCCTGCGACATCCACCCTATAAATAATCTGAAGGTCTTGAATTATTTAACCCAGGAACTTGGCGTATCCAATGACGACCGTTTGAAGTGGTATCGGCACTGGGTGCATCAGAGTTTTCATGGTCTGGAGGGCCTAGTCTCGAACAATCCGGCGACGAGCAAATTTTGTCACGGCAACCAGCCAACTCTGGCTGACCTTTGCCTTGTCCCGCAGCTCTATAACGCCCGCCGATTCGAAGTCGATTTGTCGGCCTATCCAAATTTGGTGCGTATTGACGAAACCTGCCGGGCTATGGATGCCTTTGCCAATGCCGCGCCGGAACGGCAACCGGACGCAAGCTAGACGCAGACGAAGCGGGGTCGTATACAGTGCGCGCCCGTTTTTTGTAAAAATTAGAGACCAATCGCCATGTACGATCTGCGCTGGATTCGCGAAAACCCAGAGGCATTTGATGCTGGTCTTGCAGCCCGCGGTTTGCAGCCTCTTGCGACTGATATTCTTGCCCGCGATGAATCCGCCCGCGCCGAACGCACTGCCTTACAAAAGATACAAAACAGGCGAAATGCTCTCTCGAAACAGATCGGCGCGGCAAAATCCAAAGGCGAGGATGCTGACAATCTCGTTGCTGAGGTCGGGCAATTAAAGGGGAGCTTACAGCAGGGAGAGGAAGCCGAGCGGGAACTAATGCAGGCTTTGCGAGATATTCTGGCAGGCCTGCCGAACCGGCCCGAGGAAGGGGTCCCCGTTGGTGAAGATGAAGAGGCGAATGTTGTCGTGTGTAGCCACGGTAACCCGACGGATTTTAATTTCGAGCCGAAGGAGCATTTTGAGATCGGCGAAGCCCTGGGACTGATGGATTTCGAGGCCGCTTCTAAATTGTCGGGGGCAAGATTTGTGGTTCTTCGTGGGGAACTGGCACGCCTGGAGCGGGCGCTATCAGCCGCTATGTTAGACATACACACTCAGGAATTCGGTTACGAGGAGACTTCTGTCCCGTTGTTGGTGAAGGAACATACAGCCTTCGGCACAGGAAACCTGCCAAAATTTGAGGAAGACCTGTTCAAGACAACTAACGATTTCTACCTGATCCCCACGGCGGAGATGGTGTTAACTAATCTAGTGCGGGACGGGATGTTGGCCGAGAGAGACCTGCCCCTTCGTTACACGGCGCACACCCCCTGTTTCCGCTCTGAGGCCGGCGCAGCGGGACGGGACACCCGGGGTATGCTGCGCCAACATCAGTTCCATAAGGTCGAATTAGTCTCCATTACCCACCCGGATGAATCCTGCACAGAGTTAGACCGGATGACGGCCTGCGCGGAGAGCATTTTGCAGCGATTGGAGATCCCCTATCGCGTCATGCTGCTTAGCAGCGGTGATATGGGCTTTTCGGCCCGGCGTACCTATGACATCGAGGCCTGGTTGCCCGGCCAGAATTCTTATCGCGAGATCTCTTCCTGTTCTAACTGCGGTGATTTTCAGGCCCGGCGCATGAGCGCGCGGTTTAAACCCAATCAAGGTAAAGGCACTAATTTCGTCCATACGCTGAATGGCTCGGGTTTAGCGGTGGGGCGGACGTTGATTGCAGTTATGGAAAACTATCAATTGGCTGATGGCGGATTTGCCATTCCTTTGGCCCTGCAACCCTATATGAACGGTAAGACGAGGATTGGCTGACCTATGGCTAAGCAATTAAGCCGAAAACTCGCCAATCTGCGACATACGCGTATTCTCCTGACTAACGACGATGGTATCAGCGCGCCGGGCATGAAGGTACTGCAACGCATAGCCCGTAGCTTGTCCAACGATGTCTGGGTAGTTGCGCCCGAAGGGGAGCACAGTGGTGCCTCGCATTCCCTGACCCTGACGGCGCCTTTGCGTTTACGAAAAATATCGGCCAGGAAATTCGCGGTGGAAGGCACGCCCACGGACTGCGTGATGATGGCGATGAACCAGGTGATGGCCGACAACCCGCCGGATTTGTTGCTCTCCGGTGTAAACCGGGGCGCGAACATGGGCGAGGATGTAACCTATTCTGGCACCGTCGCCGCCGCTATGGAAGGAACCCTGGTGGGGGTGCCTTCCATAGCCCTTAGTCAATCCTTTGCCAACCGCAAGGTTATGCATTGGTCCACGGCTGAGCAACATGCCAGCGACATCATCCGCCGTCTGGTTGCCATCGGCTGGTCTAGGGATGTACTGATGAACGTCAATTTTCCCGATTGCCTGCCTGATGACGTAAAGGGCGTTGAGGTGACGCGGCAGGGCCGGCGAGACTTTTCCGCCCTGAACATAGAACAGCGTATAGATGCTCGCGAACGGCCCTATTACTGGATTGGCTTTCGTCCGATCCAGGGGCAACCCGAAGAGGGTACCGATATACGAGCTACGGAAGAAGGCCGCATCGCTATTACGCCCCTGCATTTGGACCTGACCGAGAACAAGGCTCTGAAACAACTTAAGGCGGCTTTTTAGGCATGAGCTATGAGGCACATAAAATTCGCCTCATTATGGATCTGCGCCGGCAAGGAATTTCTGACAATGATGTGCTGAGCGCTATTGAACGAGTGCCCAGGGAAATGTTTGTGCCCGAGGCCATGCGAGCGGAGGCGTACGAAAATATCCCTCTGCCTATTAGTCAAGGGCAGACCATCAGCCAACCCTTCATTGTGGCGTACATGACCCAGGCTCTTCGTTTGGGGGAGCGGAACCGGATATTGGAAATTGGAACGGGTTCGGGCTATCAGTCGGCCGTCTTAGCCCAGCTTAGTCGCAGGGTTTGCACCATGGAGCGTTATCGTACCTTGTTGCGGCAAGCCGAGACATGTTTCGAGGCATTGAAGCTGCACAACATCACTACTCGCCTAGGCGATGGCAGCAAAGGCTGGCCGGAACTGGCACCCTTTGCTCGCATCATCGTTACTGCCGCAGCGCCCGATATGCCACAGAGCTTAGCCGAACAGTTAGACGATGGCGGCATTATGGTCGTACCTGTGGGCACGTCCGGCGATCAGGTGCTTTATCGCATTACGCGGCAGGGACAAGAGTTGAAGGAAGAGCGGCTGCTAGATGTGCGTTTTGTGCCCTTGGTGGAAGGTATCCCTCCGAGCCGTGCCTAGATCGGCCTTACACCCTTGATCTGGACCTTATTAGTTCTAGAGGAGTATCGTCCCAAGATGAGGGGAATCGCACTAACAGGTACCGGTGTCGCTGCCATTGGGCTGGCATTGCTGTTGGTGGCATGTAGCAGAAAGACGCCTGCACCCGTTGTATTCGGCAGCGACAAAGCTGTCTTCGCTAAACCCAGCGAACGGGTCCCCGGGGACGCACAAGGTTCCACTCCTAACGTCTCTGGGCTTTACCAGGTAGGGACAGATGAAACTTTGTATGCCATTTCCCGCAAGACTGGAATTTCCCTGCGGAATTTGATTGCCGCCAACGGACTTTCTCCTCCGTATCGATTGCGTAAGGGGCAGCGTATTCTGGTCCCAAAAGTGCGCTATTACAAGGTTTCCGCTGGTGATACGCTATATGCCATTTCCCGGCGACAAAATATCTCTGTTTATGCTCTGGCGCGTCACAACGGCTTGGCGCCACCTTATCAAATTCGCCCCGGCCAACGTTTGCGTTTGCCGGGCAGGCCAACTGTTATCGCTTCGAATAATAGCAGACCGACAGGGCAACTTCAGAAGCAATCATATCTTTCTGGGAACTCAATTTTGGTACCACGACCCAAATCCAAGGGAGTGTCGCGCAGGCTTGCGCTCAAAGCAGCACCAAAACGGGCCGGTTCCCGGTTTGCTTGGCCGGTCAGAGGAAAAGTAATTTCTCGGTTTGGCGCCAAGGCTAATGGGCTGCATAATGATGGCATTAATATTGCGGTCAAGGAGGGTACGGCTGTTCGGGCGGCGGATAACGGCGTAGTGGTCTATGCCGGAAACGAGTTGCGCGGTTTTGGTAATCTTTTGCTGCTACGTCACCGGGGCGGCTGGGTTACCGCCTACGGTCATAATCAGACCTTGGATGTGAAAGTGGGCGATGTGGTGCGCCAGGGTCAGCGGATCGCGCGGGCTGGGCACACGGGTAATACCAACCGCCCGCAGCTGCATTTTGAGATCCGCAGAGGCCGGCGCGCGGTCAATCCAGTGGAGCACCTAGCGGCGATACAGGCATCAGTTGATCGCCACACCAAGCCGGCCGGCTAGATCCTGTATAAATTGCCAGGCGACTCGGCCGTTGCGGGCGCCCCGAGTCATGGACCATTCGATCGCTTGGGTGCGCAGGTCTTTCTCGTTGACCTCAAGACCATAGTGTTTGCAATAGCCGGCCAGCATGGCCAGAAAATCATCCTGACTGCAGTAATGGAAGCCCAGCCATAGGCCGAACCGGTCGGATAACGACACCTTTTCCTCTACCGCTTCGGACGGATTGATGGCGGTGGAATTTTCATTTTCCACCATGTCTCGTGGCATCAAATGTCTCCGGTTCGACGTGGCATAGAAGATGACATTACTGGGCCGTCCCTCGATACCACCTTCCAAAACAGCTTTTAAAGATTTGTATGAGGCGTCGTCATTACTGAAAGACAAGTCGTCACAGAATAGGACGCATCGATGATCCATACCGCGCAACAATTTTAACAAACGAGGTAGGGAGGGGATGTCTTCGCGATGTATTTCTACCAATTTCAGGCGGCCGGGGTCCACCTCGACAATGGCGCCATGAAGAGCCTTGATCAGGCTGCTTTTTCCCATGCCGCGCGCACCCCATAACAGAGCATTATTGGCTGGCAGCCCGGCAGCGAAACGGCGGGTGTTTTCGCCCAAGATTTCACATTGCGACTCTATGCCTTGCAACAGGTGTAGATCAATACGGCTGACTTCCAGGATCGGTTCCAGGCGCCCTTCGTCTGCAAGCCAGACGAAGGCGTCAGCGTCGTCGAGGTCCATGCTGTCCAAGCGGGGCGGCGACAGACGTTCCAGCGCGTCGGTGATACGGCCCAATAGCTGGGTCAGTTCGGTGGTGTCGATGGATTTAGAAGGAGCCATAGGATCAATCAGCCTTACTGGATAAAGAGGGGCGGAACCTAGTCGCCGCATTGGCAATGGTCAACTCAGTGACAAAGGATCATGGTAGGGCCTTGAAAAATCACTATGTAAAGGGTACTTGCAAGTCGTTTTTAGCGTTTGCAATCCCTTATGGCGGGGCTATAGTCCGCCCGCCTTAAGCTAGATACCGGAGAATTTCTTATGCTGATTTCGCCCGCTTTCGCACAGGCCGGCGGCGCGCCGGGTGGTGACATGTTTGTTCAGTTGCTACCCCTGTTGCTGATATTTGTGGTTTTTTGGTTCTTCCTAATCCGACCGCAGCAAAAAAAGGCAAAGCAGCATCGGGAAATGGTCGCTAACGTGCGTCGGGGAGACCAGGTAGTAACCGGCGGCGGCTTGTTGGGCAAAGTGACGAAGGTTCTCGACGAGAACACGGCGCAGGTAGAGTTGGCAGAAAATGTCCGCGTAAAAGTTCTCTCCACTACCCTGCAGGACGTCTTGAGCAAGGGCGCTCCGGTTGCCGGTGCCAAGGACGATACCAAGGCAGAGAATAAGTCCGATGACCGTAGTGCCAAGGACGGCAACGAGGCCCCCACGCAGAAGAAATCCATGTTCGGTTTTGGCAAGAAATAACCAATAACGCTCCACGACATGCTGTATTTCGCTCCTTGGAAGATTACGCTGGTTATTATTCTGTGTTTGGTTGGTGTGGCCTTCACCATTCCGAATTTTCTCTCTGAAAGGACTGCGGCAGTTCTGCCTGATTGGCTGCCTCACAAGCAGGTCAATCTGGGCCTTGATCTACAGGGTGGCTCGCACCTTCTTTTAGAGGTTGAAGCCGGTGTCGTGGTCAAGGAACGGCTGAACGCACTGGTCGATTCAGTTCGTGATACCTTGAAAATCAAACGGGATGGCCGCCGTGTTGGTTATAGATCATTAGGCGTTGTAGGTGATGCAGTAAACGTCACGATCCGTAATTCTGATCAATTGGCCCTTGCCATAGAAGAAATTGAGAAGCTGGCTGTTCCGGTACAAGGTAATATGGTGTCTGGCATCGCCGGTGGCCGCGATATCGTTGTAGAAGTGATAGAAGGCAATAAGGTCAAAGTGACCCTGACGGAAGAGGCTATACGGGAGCGCCGCCGTAGCGCCATCGAACAGTCTATCGAAATTGTGCGCCGTCGAATTGATGAATTAGGCACGCGCGAGCCCACAATTCAGCGCCAGGGTGAGGATCGGATATTAGTTCAGGTTCCCGGCCTGCAGGACCCAGAGCGGCTGAAATCCATTTTGGGCAAGACCGCAAAAATGGTCTTCCGGTTAGTTGATTTGACCACGTCGCCAGCGGAAATTCTGGCGGGCGGGCGTACCCCACCAGGTTCAGAATTATTGGAATCCGACGAACGTAACCCCGATGGAACGCCTATGGATATGTATGTAGTGCGCAAGCGGGTAATGGTCAGTGGTGATACCTTGGTGGATTCTGCTGCCACTTTTCAGGACAATATGCCGGTTGTGTCGTTCCGCTTTGATAGTGTGGGCGCAAAACGCTTTGGTGATGCTACTAAGAAGAATGTGGGTAAGCCTTTTGCGATAGTTCTGGATCGGCGGGTGATAAGCGCGCCGGTTATTCGTGAAGCGATCATGGGTGGTACTGGCATCATTAGCGGTAATTTTTCCGTGCAGGAAGTTCAAGACCTGGCACTTCTGCTTCGTGCCGGTGCCTTGCCCGCGCCTTTGAAGATTTTGGAAGAACGCACTGTTGGTCCATCCTTGGGGGCTGACTCTGTTGCGGCGGGGAAGATTGCATGTGTGATCGCCTTCATTGCCGTCATGGTCTTCATGGTTTTGTCCTATGGCTTGTTTGGACTTGCCGCAGATATTGCGCTTTTGATCAACCTGTTTCTGATTTTGGGTACGTTATCAATTCTGCAGGCCACACTCACCCTGCCGGGTATCGCTGGCATCGTTCTGACCATTGGTATGGCAGTCGACGCCAACGTTTTGGTGTTCGAGCGTATTCGGGAAGAAATCCGCACCGGCAAGACACCTTTCGCGGCGATGGAGGCTGGTTATCAGCGCGCGCTTGGCACCATTTTGGATGCTAACATCACTACGCTGATTGCTGCTGTGATCCTGTTTGCCATGGGATCTGGTCCGATTAAAGGTTTTGCCGTGACCTTGGGTATAGGTATTTTGACCTCCGTGTTTACGGCCGTGGTTGTCACCCGGATGATCCTGGTTTTTTGGCTGCGCCGGTCCCGCCCTGCCGCACTGCCCATATAGGTGATGGATAGATGTTTCAGTTAAAACTGGTCCCCGCTGGCACTAACATTCCCTTTATATCATGGCGAAGGGGTGCCATGACGGGTTCAGCGGTACTGGTGTTGTTGTCCCTGATCCTGGCTTTTGCTCCAGGCTTGAATTTTGGTATAGATTTTCGCGGCGGCATTCTGATCGAGGTGCAGACCCATGGTCCCGCTGATTTGGGTGAAATGCGGAGCAAGACTGGCAGTCTGGGTTTGGGCGAGGTCTCCCTACAGGAATTCGGTGCTGACGATACGGTGCTGATACGGGTTCAAAAACAACCTGGAGATTCCAAGGCCCAGCAGGCAGCGGTAACCAAGGTGCGAGCCGCGTTAGGCGAGGGCCTCGATTATAGACGGACAGAATTTGTCGGCCCCAAG
Organism: uncultured Rhodospirillaceae bacterium; assembly: GCA_964507245.1. Classification (GTDB taxonomy): domain Bacteria; phylum Pseudomonadota; class Alphaproteobacteria. The sequence goes on along the minus strand of CAZDQC010000043.1, from coordinate 2,304 downwards.
GTCAGTGGCGAATTGATCCAGGCTGGCGCCATCGCCATCGCCCTAGCAGTGGTCTTGATGCTGATCTATATTTGGTTTCGGTTCGAATGGCATTTTGGCGTGGGTGCAGTAGTTGCACTTGTGCATGACGTGGCTTTATCTGTGGGTATGTTTGCCATGACCCAATTGGAATTCAACCTGTCCACCATCGCTGCGCTCCTGACCATTGTTGGTTACTCCATCAATGACACCGTGGTGGTATACGACCGAGTGCGGGAGAATTTACGCAAGTATAAGTCCAAAAGCCTCCCGGATGTCCTGAACCTGGCTATCAATGACACATTGTCGCGTACGACAATGACTTCCGTCACAACCCTGCTGGCCTTGGTCGTTCTATTCATATTTGGTGGCGCGGTGATACAGGGTTTTGTCTTCGCTATGATTTGGGGCGTCGCCATCGGCACTTATTCCTCCATTTTCATAGCAGCCCCCTTGTTGATCGTGTTGGGGCTGGGGGATAGGCATCGCAGTGGTGGAAACCAAGGTACGGCAAAGTCTACGACCTGAACCCAGCAGGGGATTAAGGTGTGACCGCCATGCAAATTACAATGTCATTCTCCCGAAAGCGTAGATCTTCACAAGCATTCCCAGGCGTGGATTTATACTTTCTTGGAAATGACAAGACTGTTGGCAGTGCTAAACATTAGATCATGGATATCACACCACCTGTCGCCGCTGACCGGCAACTGATCCAGGGCTACGGCGACGCTGGGTTCCGTGTTTCAGGTGTTCGCTATTCAGGTTCAATCATCGTTTTTCCTTGGGAGACTGTTCCCTGGTCAGTAGGGCCCAGCGATAGTTTTACTGTCGAGCATTTCGGCGCCATTCGTGATGCTGAGAATGAGGTGAGTGTATTGCTGCTAGGGTGTGGGGCGAAAACTTCTTTAATCGGTACCAAATTGCGCGCCCAGGTGCGTGCTTGGGGCGTGGTGATTGAAGCCATGGATACAGGTGCTGCCTGCCGCACCTATAACGTCTTGTTAAGCGAAGACCGGTTTGTCGCTGCTGCACTAATCGCCATCGAATAGGAAGCGGCAATGTTCTCCTATTGGATTCCTATCACTATCTTTGCTGCCTTCATGCAGAACATACGTTCGGCATTGCAGAAATACATCAAAGAGTACCTCTCAACTGCTGGTGCCGCCTATGTGCGGTTCATATATGCTTTGCCCCTAGCCTTGATCTTGCTGGGAGTGCTGGTCTTCCAGTTCGGTTATGACCTGCCGCCAATAAAGCTGAAATTTTTGATCTACTGTTTGTTGGGCAGCCTGACGCAGATCCTGTTCACTTTTATCCTGCTATATCTGTTCTCTTTGCGGAATTTCGCGGTCGGAACGACATTTTCCAAAACCGAGATCCTACAAATCGCCATCTTGGGTCTAATCTTATTGGGCGACGAAGTAAGCCTGATTGGCGTCGGCGCTATTATTGTCGGGATGACCGGCGTGGTCATCCTATCCACGGCACAAACTTCCGTGACCCTGTCTAATTTGGCAACTAGTTTGTTAGAGAAATCGACGCTGGTTGGATTAATTTGTGGCGCTTTTCTGGGTTCTTCCGTGGTGTTTTTCCGCGGCGCGACCCTTGCCTTGGGGGACGGTGACGTAATAATCCGCGCCGCCTTTACCCTATCGGTGGCCTTAATCATGCAAACCATCGTAATGGGTACTTACCTGCTGCTCCGCGAGCCTGGCCAGATGACAGCCGTCTTTCGTCATTGGAAGCCAGCCAGTGCTGTGGGCATCGCGGGTTTCCTGGGTTCTATCGGATGGTTCACGGCCTTTACCTTGCAAAACGCGGCCTATGTGCGTGCAGTCGGTCAGATCGAGCTAATCTTCACCTTTATCGCCTCTATCGTTTATTTCAGGGAAAAGACAAGTGCCATGGAATTAGCTGGTATCATTTTAATCCTAGGGGCAATTATTACCATTATTTTGAATGGTTGAGTTTGTAAGAGAACTGAAGCTGAGTCGTGTGTGAGGGTGAGTTATGAACTAAAATCAATGCTTTGATTACTGACTTCAATCTAACTTCGAGGAGCTCATTGCAATCATCCAAACTCTACCGTCTACCTCATTCAGAATGAAGGCACGGGCGTTACTACTTTAGTTTTGAAAAGGAATTAACCGTTGGCATTAGCCTAGTAGTGTCTGATCCATGACTACATACCAATGCGGGCTGTTACGTGTCAGCCGACAGCCGCCTCAGCCATCTCGCAGCGACGGTTAGCGAGGCAAAATCTTTTCCTGGACTTTCCCTATTTGG